>JAGXRZ010000040.1 GCA_018335585.1 Selenomonadales bacterium | reverse complement strand
GAGAACACAGAGAGGGCACTAACAGGCCTCTGTGCCCTCCGTGACTCTGTGGTGCAAAGTCCATCTTCCCCACTCAAGCATACGTGGCACTTCGCACTTTGCACTTAGCACTTCGTGGAGGAGGGGGACCCTTTTAACCACAGAGGCGCGGAGAACACAGAGAGGGCACTAACAGGCCTCTGTGCCCTCCGTGACTCTGTGGTGCAAAGTCCATCTTCCCCCTCACCGCTCGCTGCTCACAGTTAGAACTCCGCTGGCTAGGTCCCACGTTGCGCGTGGGGCGATGCGGCGAAGCTCTGGCAGGGCGAGAAAACTCTGCGTGCCAAGCATCTGGATGGCTAGGCGGTGTCCGCCAAGCAGCACTTGGCTCGGGGAGAGGGTGCTTAGGGCAAGGCCTAACCCGCGCGCGAGGTCGTCTGCGTTTACTAGTGGGCCAAGCTCAGGGTGGACAAACACGCTGTTGAAAGATACGGTGCTGCCGTTAACAACGAGCCGTGTCACTGACAGCTGCACGGCGTTTTGGAGTTCGTCGTAGAAGTACCCGCGACCTGTGATAGCGGCGATAAGGCTGCCACGCAAGAATATCTGCTGATTATAGAACACTGCATCTCTTGGCGTAAGCGGCAGGCCGCCCAAGAAAGCTTCGCCCCCTGCTTCCGTGTATGTCACACCAAGAAGTCGCTCCACGATGGGTAACGGCAGGAACAACTCGTTGTCGCTCCTTAGCGCACCCACTGCCACTATCTGCCCGTTGTTTTCCACCCGCGGGTAATGGCTTAAAACAAACGAACCTGCAAAGGGCTCGCGTAGGCTTAGGCGAAGCCAGCTAGGCACAGAGGCACCGATTTGCGACGCCGCCTCGTCCACATGACTCGCCTTATCTCGCATACGCCCATAGACGTCGTGAAAGACTTCGATAAACGGCGCACCTGTTATCATGTCGCTCCGCTTGACTACCGGCTCATACAGAATGGTGACGGGTATGCGCACGCCGTTTGGCAACATATCAAAGAGCCTTTCCACATCGCGATTGTGCATACGCATACAGCCGAGTGAGACGGAAGTCCCTATAGAAGCGGGAGCGTTTGTGCCGTGGACGCCATAGCCGTCGTGCCTATGCACTACGATAGTCATCCCCGGCACTATGCGTGTCGTAGCAGGCAGGCTGTTCCATCTGCGGAGAGTAGCGGCGGTAGTGCGGTGTTGCCGCGCTAACGACTCCCAGGTTTCGTTGCCCCGCAGCGTAATGCTGTCGATAGTCATTAACCCTAGCCAGCGCGTGCCCAGCGGATTGGCCGGCCCTGCAGCCATTACTTGACCCGTTATTGGACTCCGCCATGCCGGGTGCTTTGCTCGGGAGAAAATCTCAAAGCGCCGCGTAGGCGATGACACCGGCGTAGGCGTAGTCACCCTGCCAATGGAAATGGCGTAGCTGGCCACTAGCTCCTGACCGACAAAATGCCGCAGTCTAAACTCCGGCAGGTTAATAACTATGGAATGGCTGCCTTCATTACGGGCCGAGGCAGGCACAACAAACAAACTGCAACCGACGACTAAGGCAACAGCCAACACCTGACGCAAAAACCGCATTATTGCGCTCCTTTCTTAAGCCACATTAGTATATGCAGAAACGTGCGGCGCTAAGAAAAGACATAGAAATGCAATACAAAATGCGTTGCTTTCGCTCGCCCATTCCTGTATAGTTGTCCACATCATGAATATATATTCATAGCGACGGTGCGATGCGCGGACGGTCAGCACCTGTCGCCGGCCGGACATACCTGACTTGCGACAATTTTTGTGCGAAATGCAGGATTTGCGGTTGCGAGAATAGTATATTACATGAAGAAGTATTGCTTCTTGGCATTCGACATCATTAAGGAGGGAAATGAATGGTAAGAAAATGTCTAGTTGTTCTGGCGGCAGTGTCGCTCCTAGTCGCAGGTTTTTATGGCTTGGGGCCCACAGCTACGGCGTCGCCTAGAATTGCCGTCAACATTAACGGCCGACCCCTAGTAACCGACGTCGCCCCCGCCATCGTAAACGGGCGCACATTAGTGCCCTTCCGTGCCATTTTTGAGGCTCTCGGAGCCAGAGTAGAATGGGACGAAGCTACTAGCACTGTGCGCGGCACCAGAGGACAGACCACCGTCAGGCTGACCCTCGGGCAGCGGATGGCCTTTGTCAACGGCGCACCATTACCTATCGATGTAGCGCCGCAAATCCTTAACGGCCGCACCATGGTACCGGGCCGCTTCGTGGCCGAGACCCTAGAAGGCAAGGTAGACTGGATTGCAGCCACTAACACCGTGTCCATCACTACCCCGATCGAGCCTGCCGTCGGCGGTGAAATCGTGTTTGGCTTGGGCGGCGACCCGACGACGCTAAACCCAATCCTTAGCACCGATGCCGGATCAAATACCGTCATCGGCATGATTCACAACGGCTTGGTGCGCACAAACGAGCGCCTTGAGTTTATGGGTGACCTGGCGGAAGACTGGATTGTCAGCCCCGACAACTTGACCCTAACTTTCTTTATGCGCCGCGGCGTGCAGTGGCACGACGGTCGCCCCTTTACCGCCCACGATGTTAAGTTCACCTACGACACAATCATGCACCCCGATTACACCGGCGTGCGCAGGCGGGACTTCCGCGCGGTGCGCGAAATTACCGCACCGAACGACCACACTTTGGTTATTCGGCTTAGCCAAGTAGACGCCGCGTTTATCTCGAAGCTGACTATCGGCATTATCCCCCGCCACATCTTTAGCGGCACTCCGGTAGCACAGCTGCGCGAGCATCCTCGCAGTCGCTCTCCGATTGGTACGGGGCCATACTTCTTTAGGCAGTGGATCCCCGGGCAGTTCGTAGTGCTCGAGCGCAACCCCAACTACTTCTGGGCAGGCAACGAGCCCTACATAGAGCGCATTCGCTACCGCATTATTCACGACACACAAGCTATGCTGGTGGCGCTTGAAGCCGGGCAAATCGACTGGATGGGCAACATTCCCGTAGACGACATCGAGCGCGTGCGCACGCAGCACGCGGCACGGCTGCAGTTTAGGGAACTAAGACAGCATGGCTATTGGTATATCGGCATGAAGCAGGATCACCCCATCTTTAAGGATGTGCGCGTCCGGCATGCCATGAAGTACGCACTTGATCGTCCGGGCATGGTACAGACCCTCTTTAAGGGGTACGGCACCGTCATTAACGCTGACCAACCCCCAACCTCCTGGGCGCATAACCCTAACGTCTACAATTACCCGCATAATCGCCAAAAGGCCATCGACCTCCTGGTGCAGGCCGGATGGAACAGGGTAGGAGCAGACGGCATACGCATGAACGCTCAAGGCCAGCGCCTAGCGTTTAACCTCATCAGCGCCTCCGGCGACCAAACCCGTACCGAAATGTTAGCCATTATCCGCAACCAGTGGCGCGCGGTCGGGATTGACATGAACATTGAGCTTTTTGAAGTCTCCGTGTACTTCGGCAAGCTCGACGCCGGTGAATTCGAGATTTACCAGTGGGGTTGGAACCTTAGCCTAGACCCGGATAACTTCATCTTCTTCCACTCTAGCTCTGGTTTTAATGCCGAGGGCGTCCTCATGGGCTTTAACGACGTCGGCTACAACAACCCGCAAGTTGACCGCCTCATTGAACAAGCCCGCGGTACCTTCGACCAAGAGCGGCGCCGTCAGCTCTATTGGGAAATCTCCTCGATCCTCAACCGCGACCTCCCATACATCTTCCTCTACAACCGCAACCAAGTAGCAGCCCATCACAGGCGCATCCAAGGGATAGTGTGGTCTCATATCGGCACGCTGTTCCCGGAAAAGTGGTTTATCGGTAGATAGTCTGGCGAGCAATGGGCAGGGAGAATTGCTCCCTGCCCGTTTTTGCGATTATAAGTTCTGACTTTTGCGTGGAAAGGGTGTTACACCTTGGCTGGGTACATCGCTCGTCGCGTTATGCAGATGGTTATCCTCCTTATCGGTATCAGTATTGTTTCGTTTGGCATCATGCACTTAGCCCCGGGCAGCCCCATTGACCTTATGGTAGACCGCACGGCCACCGCCGAGGACCGGGCGCGCATAGCTGCTATCTACGGCTTTGATAGGTCAATCCCCGAGCAGTACATCCGCTGGGCGGGACAGGTTGTCCGCGGCGAGTTCGGAAACTCCTTTGTGACCGGCGAACCTGTCTTAGATATGATCACAGCCCGTCTGCCGGCCACACTGTTACTTAACTTCCTTACCCTGATCATTATCTACCTCTTGTCGATACCAATCGGCATCATCTCTGCAGTTAGACAGTATTCGTGGTTTGACCATGTGGTGACCTTTTATGCCTTCCTTGGGCAGTCGATGCCGCAGTTCTGGCTTGCACTGCTATTGCTGTACTATGTAGGACTGCGCTTCCCCTTTATCCAAACCACAGGCATGGCAACGTGGGGGGTTTCGATTGCCGAACACGGGCTATGGTATTTCCTGGTCGACCGCGTGCGATATCTCATTCTGCCGCTAGCGGTAGTGAGCTTTACAAACTTAGCTAGCATTACGCGCTATATGCGCGCTAGTATGCTCGAGGTTGTTAGTCAAGATTATGTGCGTACCGCTAGGGCAAAAGGCTTGCCGCAAATCAAAGTAATCCTTAAGCACGCTTTGCGTAACGCCCTCTTGCCCATTGTCACCTTGATTGGCTTTGAGTTGCCGATTCTCTTTAGCGGCTCCGTTATCATTGAGACCATCTTCTCGTGGCCTGGCGTAGGCCTTTTGAGCTGGAATGCTGTGATGCAGAGAGACTACCAAGTGATTATGGCTTTTAATCTACTGGGAGCGTCGTTAATGGTTCTAGGCGCGTTCCTTGCGGACATGCTGTATCTCGTGGTCGACCCCCGCATCAAGTACAACTAAGGTGGTGAGCGGTTTGAAATCTAGTGTTGCACCTAACGTAACACCTCTGGTTTTGGCAATGCCCAAAGAAGAAACCTACGCGCGCATGGTTTGGCGCCGTTTTCGCCGCCATAAGCTGGCCATGGTCAGTTTGTTTGTGTTGCTCCTGCTCTATGGCATGGCTATTTTTGCGCCGCTTGTGGCGCCGCACCATTACGACCATATGGACTTCACTAAGTCACTGCAGCCCCCATCGCTCACCAGCTGGTTTGGCACTGACCGCATCGGCGGAGACATCTTTAGCCGGGTAGTTTGGGGGAGCCGCATCAGTCTCTCGGTAGGATTCGTGGCAGCAGGCATTGCCCTAGTTATCGGCACGATAATCGGCGCGGTGGCAGGCTACTTCGGCGGCGTCATTGACGACATTCTCATGCGCTTTACCGAAGTAGTGGCTTCCTTTCCCACGATGTTTCTCCTCCTGACCGTGATTGCCGTACTCCCGCGCAGCACCATGAACATTATGATAGTTATTGGTGCTACCGCTTGGCCGGGACTCGCGCGCATGGTGCGAGGTCAGTTTCTGTCCTTGCGCGAAATGGACTACGTAGAAGCCGCGCGGGCGATTGGAGCGACAGATTCAAGTATTGTGTTTACGCACATTTTGCTTAACACCATGGCTCCTATCATTGTTAATGCCTCGTTGCGCATCGGCGGAGCCATTTTGGTCGAGTCTGGCCTTAGTTTCCTTGGGCTTGGCGTCATCTCGCCTCCTAGCTGGGGAACTATCCTTAACGGCGGCAGGCCCTTGCTCCGCAGCGCGCCGTGGATTAGCACTATCCCGGGGCTGTTTATCTTCGTGACAGTATTGGCCTTTAACTATGTGGGCGACGGCTTGCGCGATGCACTTGACCCCCGTGCCACGCGGTAGCTTTTAAGGAGGGTATGTATGACTGAGCGTTTGCTAGAAGTTAATAACCTCAAGACTTCCTTTCGAGACAAAGACGGACATTTCGTCCCGGCCGTAGACGGCATTACATTTCACGTCAACCAAGGCGAAACGTTGGGAATTGTAGGGGAGAGCGGCTGCGGTAAGAGCGTCACCATGCTCTCGGTGATGCGGCTCCTCGACATCCCCCCGGCGCGTGTAGAGGCCGAAAGCGTTAAGCTCTTGGGCCAAGACCTGCTCGCCCAAAGCGAAAAAGCTATGCAGGGGATTCGCGGTAATCTCATGTCGATGATCTTTCAGGAACCGATGACGAGCCTTAACCCCGTGTTTACTATCGGCGACCAAATTGCGGAGACGCTCGAGCTACACCAAAAGCTGCACAAGGCCAAGGCCCACGCTAAGGCCGTTGAGATGTTGCGCAAAGTGGGCATCCCTAGTGCCGAGCGGCGCGCCCTAGATTACCCCCACCAACTTTCCGGCGGTATGCGACAGAGGGTGATGATTGCCATGGCCTTAGCGTGCAACCCAAAACTCCTGATTGCGGATGAGCCTACGACCGCGCTTGACGTCACTATCCAAGCCCAAATTCTCGACCTAATTCGCGATTTGCGCCAAGAGATGGGCATGAGCATTGTGCTGATTACGCACGACCTCGGCGTAGTAGCCGAGACCGCCGACCGCGTAGTTGTAATGTATGCCGGCAAGATTGTGGAAGAAGCCAGTGCCATAGACCTCTTCGAGCGGCCTAAGCACCCCTACACCGAGGGACTCCTCCATTCCATCCCGAGGCTCGACAAACAAAGCGACCGCCTGCACGTCATTAAGGGCGTAGTGCCGCACCCCATGCATATGCCGCTTGGGTGTCGCTTTAACCCGCGCTGCCCTTACGCTAAGGAGCGGTGCTACACTGAGTCCCCGCCAGAGGTTGATATCGGCGAAGGGCACCGCGTCAGCTGCTGGTATCCCCTACCTGACCACAATACCGGGGAGGTATCGGCATGAGCGAGCTGTTACTTGAAGTCAATAATCTGGTTAAGTACTTTCCCATACGCGCCGGTTTCCTGCGCCGGATAGTTAACCATGTACGTGCGGTCGATGGCGTCAGCTTCACCGTACACAAGGGCGAGACACTTGGTTTGGTGGGCGAGAGCGGCTGCGGCAAGACTACCACAGCGCGCACCATTTTGCGCTTGCAGGAACCGACCTCAGGCAGCATCAAGTTCGAAGGGCAAGACCTTCTCAAGCTGCGCAAACGGGAACTGCGCTTAAAGCGGCGCGATATGCAGATTATCTTCCAAGACCCTTACTCGTCACTTAACCCCCGCCTCACGGTAGGGCAGATTATCGGCGAACCGCTGCGTATACACAAAATGGTAGCGGGTGCCGACTTAGAAGCACGAGTTAAATCACTCCTAGAAAAAGTCGGGCTCGCTTCGTATCACTACCGCCGCTACCCGCATGAGTTTAGTGGCGGGCAACGACAGCGCATCGGCATTGCGCGAGCCCTAGCTCTTAACCCCAAGCTAATCGTCTGCGACGAACCGGTGTCGGCACTAGATGTTTCTATTCAATCGCAGATCCTCAATCTCTTGGAAGACCTGCAGAAAGAGTTCGATCTGACGTATCTCTTTATCGCGCACAACTTAAGTGTAGTTAAGCACATTTCCGACAGAGTAGGCGTCATGTATCTAGGCAAGCTTGTTGAAATGACAACTTCAAACAAGCTCTACGCTGAGCCGCTGCATCCGTATACGCAGGTACTGCTCTCTGCTATTCCGCAGCCTGACGCTAGGCGCGAGCGTAAGCGGATTGTCGTGCAAGGCGATGTCCCAAGCCCCATTAACCCGCCAGCCGGGTGTCGCTTCCACACACGTTGCCCATATGTTGTCGACCGCTGCAAGAGCGAAGTACCGGAGTGGTCAGAAGTGCGGCCGGAGCATTTCGTGGCTTGTCACCTTGCGAAGTAAAACGGACAGGCCTAGCGCCTGTCCTCTTTGTCCATGTTTACCCAAGCGTCTAACTTGTAGTCGCTTGGGTCGCGAATTTGTGCGATTTGGTCTTCGTATTTGTCCACAAACAGGTGCCCCTGCTCATCTATGGAGCAGTAGAAAACTTCGCTAGCAAACTCCACGCCGTGCGCTTTAAGCATTTGCTTGAGCCACGCTTCATCCTTCTTTAAGTCCGAGAGGTTCTTAGACATAATCTCGCCGTCGACTATAAGCTCCATTTCGATGCCGGCATACTCGCCTTTTAGCCCTATCTCCTGGCGCGAGGGCGGCTCCTTATGCGGGCTCTTTTGCACACTTAGTTCGCCCGTAGTCTCAAGTATGGCGTATTCCACATCGGCTAGGCTAAAGGCGTTCATGGCACGCAACTGAGCGCGCAGGTCGTCCACTGTGTAACGTACTTTGCCTAAGTTTCCCTCAAGGATTTTGCCTCTATGCACGAGAATGGTCGGCTCGCCGTCTAGGAGCTTGCGCAGCTTGCGGCTAGAGAGGGCTATTACGGCAGAGAGGACGGTCAACCCGGTCCAGGCTAAGAGAGCTACCCATGCTTCCCAGCCAACTGTCAGGTCGCTTGCCGCAATCGCCGCAATAGAGCCAATGGTGATGCCCGAGATAAAGTCAAAGAAAGTCATCTGACTTAGCTGCTGTTTGCCAACGAAGCGCACCATGAGGAACAAAAAGAGAAAGGCAGCGAAAGTGCGCAGCAGTACCGCTACTAGGGTCATCTGCGTCACCTCCCTGCCCTTGGTCTGTTAGTAGGTCCCTCTATCGCGCTTCTGTTTCTGACCTGTCGTGCCCGCGGCCCCACCGGTGCCCCCTAGCGTGGTAGTGCCCGTTGTGCCGCCGGAGATGTTGTAGGTGCCCTGAATCTCCTGGGCGTACTGTGGTTCTTGCTGCATAATGTAATCCATACGGCCACGCAACTGCTGTGCGGATTGGTCCATGCTCTGGCTTAACTGCTGAAACATCTGCTTGGCTTGTTGGTCTTGTGTCTGCAGGGCGAAGCTTTTAAGATTTGCCGCTGCACCTTCAATGTTTGCTAAGCACTGCGCCACTTGGCTCGCTATTGTCACAAACCTACCTCCTTAATCTTTTGGCCTTAATCTTTTGGACCGAGTGTAGTTTGCGCGAATTGTCTCGCGCCAAATCGTGGTAGATGTTGGATTTCTATTGTTCTGGTATTTGGTATAATAATGGCGAGTCTACGGCAAAGGCGGGTGAAGTATGAAAGGTAAAGATGCTCTCTTAGACAGACAAACGCTATTAAGATCGTATTTTGACAGGCTCGAGGCCGCCGACGCCAACTTGCGCGCTGTCATTGAAGCAATGGAGGCAGCCCTGCTCGCGGTGGACGGTGCAGGCAAGATAGTTTACGCGAACGGCGCTGCGGAGGCGCTCGTTGCCGAGTGCGGCGGCAAAGGAGCGGTTGGCTCAAACATAGGTGATTACCTGCAGAGCGAGGCAGAGCGGTATCTCATCCTCGCTCAGCGCGAAAAAACAACCTTCGTCACGACGCTTTCCGGTCGGCGCTATCGCGTGCGCGCTGTGCCTCTCAGGGGCCGGAAAGCTACTACAGGTGCCATGCTAGTGCTCGAAGACATTTCCGAACAGGAAGTGTTAAGGCACGAACTCGAACATGAGAAGCGCTACAGCGAGGTACTAAAAACGATTCTAGAAATCGCCTACGACGGTATCATCGTGGTAGATAAGCGCGGGATAATCACCATGATGAGTCAGGCCTACCTAAACTTCTTAGGACTAAAAGAAGAGGACGCTATCGGGCGTCACGTCACCGAGGTCATAGAAAACACGCGTATGCACATCGTCTTAGAGACCGGCATCCCGGAAATCGCTGACCTGCAGTTAATTCGCGGCAACTACATGATTGCCACGCGCATTCCCATGATCAGCAACGGCGAAATAATCGGAGCGGTCGGCAAAGTGCTGTTTCGTAAAATGAGCGATCTTGAGGCCCTGCACGAGAAGATTAGCCGCATGGAGGAGCAACTTGAGCTCTACAAAGGGCAGATAAACACAGCCAACCGCTCTCGTTTTTCGTTTGCGAACATCATCGGCAGTAGCCCGGCCATAGAGGAAGTGAAGCGCCATGCGACTAGGGCTGCGCTATCTGATGCCACTGTTCTGGTGCTAGGCGAAAGCGGCGTAGGCAAGGAAGTTTTCGCGCAAGCGATCCACGCGCACAGCAAGCGGGCGGCGCATCCCTTTGTGCGCATAAACTGCGCGGCCATTCCTAACGACCTCTTGGAGATGGAGCTGTTTGGCTACGAAGAAGGCTCCTTCCTCGGCGCGCGGCCCGGCGGCAAGGCCGGCAAGTTCGAAATCGCTGACGGCGGCACGCTTTTTCTGGACGAAATCGCGGATATGCCCCTTAGCATGCAGGCTAAGATCTTGCGGGTTCTGCAGGAGCGTGAAGTTGAGAAGATTGGCGCACAGACGCCTAAACGTGTTGACGTCCGCATTATCGTCTCCTCTAATCAAGACCTAGAGGAACGCGTGCGCCTTGGGTTTTTGCGTCGCGATTTATACTACCGCATCTCTGCCTGGAGCCTCGTAATTCCACCGCTAAGGGAGCGCAAGGAGGACCTAGCCGACCTCATCGAGCATATCTTGGACAGGTATATCCAGAAGTATGGCCGGTACATCGAAGGCGTGAGCGAGAAAGCCATGAGCCTCCTGCACCGTTACTCCTGGCCGGGTAATGTGCGCGAGCTTGAGAACGAGTTAGAGCGCGCGATTGGTCAGCTCGACAAGGAATGGGTGATTCAGCCGCGGCACCTATCAGAGAAAATCACCGAAGGGCGACATGTGGAGCACATTAAGCCACTTGAAGAAGTAATGCTCGCGGCAGAGCGGCAGGCCATCCTAGACAGCCTACGACTGACGGAAAACAACAAGGCAGCTGCAGCTAAGTTGCTCGGCATCGGCCGCACTTCCCTCTATGAGAAGATGCAAAAACACAATTTACTGGAACGCAAAGACGAGGGAGAATAGCGCCTGTACGGGAACCCAAACATATTACGGCCTTGTGTCGGGCAGAAGAACACACAGGGAGCACCAGGACGGTGCTCCCTGTCGACTTTCCGTACAGTTTTTTGACGTCAAAGTGAGCCGTATTACAGCAAAATTCGCATAATTTCCTGCTTGTCGAACTTTGTCCTGCCGCTTAGACTCAAGGTGAAGGAAGAGAAGAAGGAGGACGATTTATGCGGTCTAAAGTTATGTCCGCTGCGCAAGCGGTGGCCCACATTAAAGATAACGCCACCATCGCTTGCGGCGGCTTCGTGGGCAACTGCCACCCCGAGGAACTAACATCTGCCATCGAGAAGCGCTTCTTGGCGGAAGGGCACCCCACCGACATTACGCTGGTGTACGCGGCCGGGCAAGGTGACGGCAAAGAGAAGGGCATGAACCATCTAGCCCACGAGGGATTGGTGGCTAAGGTCATCGGTGGCCACTGGGGATTAGCACCAAAGCTCGGTCGCATGGCAGTTGCCAACAAGATTAAGGCCTACAACTTACCTCAAGGAGTTATCTGTCATCTTTTCCGCGATATAGCTGCAGGCAAACCCGGCACCCTCACACATGTGGGGCTAAAAACATTTGTAGACCCGCGGCGCCAAGGCGGCAAACTAAATTCCATCACCACCGAAGATGTAGTCGAGCTGATGCACGTGCATGGCAAGGAGTATTTATTCTACAAAGCCTTCCCGGTAGATGTCGCCCTCATCCGCGGCACGTTTGCCGATGAGGACGGCAATACCACCATGCACAAAGAGGCCGTGACACTCGAGGCCCTCTCCATTGCGCAAGCTGTGCGCAACTCCGGTGGCTTTGTCATTGTGCAGGTAGAGCGCGTTGTCGCCAAGGGAACACTTGACCCGCGTCTCGTGAAAATCCCCGGCATTCTCGTTGATGCCGTGGTCGTAGCGGCACCTGAAAACCATATGCAGACCTTTGCCGAGCAATTTAACCCGGCTTACTGCGGTGACGCTAAGGTTCCCGTGCAGTCGCTAAAGAAGCTCCCGCTAGATGAACGCAAAGTTATTGCCCGCCGCGCCGCGATGGAACTTGTGCCGCAGGCCATCACGAACTTAGGTATCGGCATGCCGGAAGGCGTGGCACTTGTCGCTAACGAAGAAGGTATTGGCGAGCACCTCCGCCTAACCATTGAGTCAGGCCCTATCGGCGGCGTCCCGGCAGGCGGCTTAAGCTTTGGCTGCTCCACCAACCCGGATGCAATTATCGACCAAGCCTACCAGTTTGACTTCTATGACGGCGGCGGTCTCGACGTGGCCTTCCTTGGCTTGGCCCAATGCGACATCGCCGGTAATGTCAACGTCAGCAAATTTGGCGTGCGCGTCGCCGGCGCGGGCGGGTTCGTCAACATCACGCAAAACGCCAAGAAGGTTGTGTTCTGCGGCACCTTTACCGCAGGCGACCTCCAAGTGAAGGTAGAAGACGCTCAACTCAAAATCGTGCAGGAAGGCCCGCACGTTAAGTTTATCGATGAGGTCGAGCATGTAACCTTTAGCGGCGATTATGCGCGCGAGAACAAGCGCAGAGTTGTTTATGTCACGGAGAGGGCAGTCTTTGAGCTGCAAGCGCAAGGCTTAGTCCTCACAGAAATCGCACCCGGCGTTGACCTGCAAAAGGACATTCTAGACCTCATGGCCTTTAAGCCGATTATCAGCCCAGAGCTTAAGCTAATGGACCAGAGGATTTTCGTGGAACCACCTATGGGGCTAAACTTAGTCTAATCGGCTAATCTTTCGGTAGCAGATCTTGGGCCGGGCTAAGCGCTCGGCTCAAGGATGCGATATAGACAAGGAGGGGAAATTAATGTTAGGTCTAATTCTTGGTTTGGGGCTCCTTATGTTCCTAGCGTACAAAGGCATGTCCATCATCTGGATTGCCCCAATCTGCGCACTCGTCGTCGCTGTCTTTGGCGGTCTGCCCTTACTCCCTACGTATACGACGACGTACATGGACGGGTTTGTTGGCTTCACACGCTCTTGGTTCCCCATCTTTATGTTAGGCGCAATCTTTGGTAAAATCATGGAAGAGACCGGGATGGCGCAGGCAGTTGCCCATTGGTTTGTGCAAATCCTTGGCAAGCAGCGCGCTATCCTGGCAGTAGTCGTCGGCTGTGCTATTCTGACTTACGGTGGCGTCAGCCTGTTCGTTGTTGTGTTCGCTATGTATCCTCTCGCCCTCGCTCTCTTTAGAGAAGCCAATATTTCCCGTAAGCTTATTCCAGGTTGTATCGCGCTTGGCTCATTTACTTTCACCATGACTGCCCTGCCGGGCACACCGCAGATTCAGAACCTTATCCCCATGGAATTCTTTAAGACTCCAGCCACCGCTGCCCCCATTATGGGTATTGCCGCCGGTATTGTGCTCATGGTAGGCGGCTACCTATACATGATCTGGAAAGAAAAGCGCCTCACGGCGGCAGGCGAAGTCTTTACCGAAGGCAAAGGCGCACCAAAGAGCGTCGACGCCTCGAAACTACCCAATACTCTCCTCTCCTTCGTTCCCATCATCGTAGTACCCGCCACGCTAAATCTGCCCTTCCTCAAGTTCCCCCCCATTCTTGCTCTGCTTTCCGGTATTGTTGTAGCTATCGCCCTTAACCCGGGCATCCTAAAGAAACTAGTCGCCACGATTAACGCAGGTGCCAACGCTTCGCTTATAGCGATTATCAACACCAGTGCCGCCGTCGGCTTCGGCATGGTAGTGCGCGCGGTACCCGCTTTTAAGACCTTGACCGATGCCCTCATGGACCTTGGCGGCAACCCGCTAATTTCGCTATCATTGGCAGTTAACGCGCTTGCCGGCGCAACCGGGTCTGCCTCGGGTGGTCTAGGTATTGCGCTACGGGCGCTTGGCGCAGAATATTTGGCCTTAGCGCAGGCAACCGGACTTAATCCCGAAGCCCTGCACAGAATCGCCTCGCTGTCTTCCGGCGGTTTGGACACCCTGCCGCATAACGGTGCCGTGCTTACACTGCTCGCAGTTACAGGCTTAACCCATCAAGACTCCTACTTCGACATCTTTGTCGTATCGCTGCTAATGCCCGTCCTAGCCACCGTTGTCGCCATAGTTCTTGCCAGCATGGGGTTAGTCTAAGTCGGACCGAGTTTCCACCCCGCAGAACGCGAGTGACGGCAGAAAGGAGGCTACTCCTTTCTGCCTCTCGCTCTGAGTAAAATCAAGGGAGGTTTGTTTATGAGACTCAAGGACAAAGTCGCAATCGTCACCGGCGGAGGACGCGGCATCGGCGAAGCTACTGCTAAAGCCTTTGCCCGCGAAGGCGCAAAAGTTGTAGTTGCCGACATGAACCAAGGGGATATCGACCGCACTGTAGCTGAAATCACGCAAGGCGGCGGGCAAGCTATCGGTTGCCTCGTCAACGTTACCGACCGCGCCATGGTGGACGCTTTGGTGCAGACCACGCAGACCCAGTTCGGCCGTATCGACATCCTTGTTAACAACGCCGGCATCACCGCCGACAACACGCTCGCCAAGATGACCGAGGCAGAATGGGATAGAGTTATTGACGTCAACTTAAAGGGTGTCTTCCACTGCGGCCAAGCCGTAGCCAAAGTAATGACCGAACAGGGCGGCGGGGTAATCCTTAACGCTTCGTCGGTTGTAGGCATCTACGGCAACTTCGGTCAAACTAACTATGCGGCCACCAAGTGGGGCGTTATCGGTATCACTAAGAGCTGGGCCAAGGAACTTGGCCGCAAGGGTATTAGGGTTAACGCAGTAGCGCCAGGGTTTATCCTGACACCTATGACAGATAAAATGCCGGAAAAGGTGCTTGAGATGATGAAGGATAAGTCCCCGCTCAAGACCCTTGGCTACCCCGATGACATTGCCGCGGCTTACGTGTATCTGGCCTCGGATGAGGCGCGCTTTGTTACCGGTGCGGTTCTCTCGGTTGATGGCGGCCTAGTGCTGTAGTTTAAGCTAAGAGGAGGAAGAGTAATGGCTAAGGTCTACTTAGTAGCCGCAAAGCGCACTGCCATCGGGTCCTTTAACGGTGCCTTGGCTGCCGTGCATCCGGCTGAGCTAGGTGCCGCAGTAGTAAAGGACTTGCTGCAGACGACCGGCATTCCCGCAGCCGATGTCGACGAAGTAATTGTCGGCAACATACTCCCCGCCGGACTCGGGCAAGGTCTGGCACGTCAAGTATCGATTAAGGCTGGGGTTCCCATTGGAGTCCCCGCTTACAGCCTAAACATGGTCTGCGGCTCGGGCATGAAGGCGCTGTTTAACGCTTACGCCAATATCAAGGCCGGACTGCACCACGTCGTCATTGCCGGCGGCACGGAGAACATGTCGATGACCCCCTACATTTTGCCTAACGCGCGCTCAGGCTTCAGAATGGGTCACGTACAGGCGCTCGACCACATGATTCACGACGCACTGACAGACGCCTACAACAATGTCCATATGGGCATTACCGCCGAGAACATTGTAGAGAAGCACGGCATCCCCAGGCAGGTACAGGACGACTTCGCCTTTAACTCGCAGAAGAAGGCCATTGCCGCTGTAGATGCCGGGCGCTTTAAGGACGAGATTACGCCGGTGGAGATTAAGGATCGCAAAGGCACCGTTGTCGTGTCGCAAGACGAGTATCCAAACCGCGCTGCGGCTGCCGACAAGTTTGCTGGATTGCGGGCTGCCTTTAAGAAAGATGGCACGATTACCGCTGGCAACGCATCTGGGATAAACGACGGCGCAGCCTTCACCGTCGTAGCTTCCGAGCAGGCAGTCGCCAAATACGGACTTACCCCGCTAGCCGAGATTATTGGCATAGGTCAGGGCGGCGTCGAGCCTTTGGTAATGGGTCTGGGCCCGGTTCCCGCTGTTTCGGCGGCACTAAAGCATGCAGGCGTCAAGTTGGCGGATATGGATCTGCTCGAGCTTAACGAAGCATTTGCCGCACAGTCGCTCGGCGTGGTGAAAGAACTGAGCGAAGAGCACGGCGTAAGTGAGGAATCCATCCTCGCGAAGTGCAACGTCAACGGCGGCGCCATTGCTTTAGGTCACCCCGTCGGAGCATCAGGCGCACGCATAATTACTACCCTAGCGCACGAAATGAAAAAACGCGGCTCGAAGCTCGGCTTGGCCTCGCTCTGCATCGGCGGCGGCATGGGCACGGCGATTGTCCTAAAGAACATCTAGTCGCACATCTTCTGCATCTAGCCAACAGGTGGGCCGAGCTCGCGCTCGCCCACCTGTTGCTTATGCGTGAAGTCGATGCTATACTACTTGTGGCTTCACTCATGCCGAGATGGCGGAATGGCAGACGCACTTGACTCAAAATCAAGCGTCCTCTGGACATGTGGGTTCAAGTCCCACTCTCGGCACCAGCCAGCAATAGCAAGGACCTTCGGGTCCTTTTTAGTTTAGTTTTTCGAGTCTTTTCGGTGGGCTACTAAGAGCTTATCCGCGAATTATCCGCGAATCTGGTGAAAACCAAAGTCCACAATAGGCCAGCGGCTTCTTGTCGTCGATTGTCACCGCGGCTGTTTCAAACACAAGGCCCATTTGTTATAATGTTCATAAGCGCCGGTAGTGATTCCCAAGGAGGGACCTCAGCCAAACGCGTGCACGTCAGGATGAGCCTTGTTTTCATGGAGGCTTTCTGCGGAAATGCGCCTAGCATGCACGCAAATGTCTGCGCTAGGCTACTAGAATAGTTACAGGGGTGTTGACAGGTGGCGTATCTTCAGTCCGACATCGACCAGTTGATTCAGTGCCCAAAGCGGATAACAAAACCGCCGAAACGTAGCCACACAGAGGAGCGGCAGCACAAGAAGAATGGGATAGAACTCGCTTCCCTAGACGGTAAACTGAAGTTCTCCGCTTATTTCAGGCAGCACAGCAGTTTTGAAGAGAACTACAGCGTTGGCCTTATCTACCACGCTGACGACGGGACGGAATTAACACTTATGCGCTGTAACGGCCCGCACGGTGAGCAGTCAGAGATACAGACTAATAATAACAACCACCACCCCTATACTCACATCCACCTAGCGAACGCGACGTGCATCGAGGCCGGACTTAGGGCCGACCGATACGCCGTAGTGTCGGCGGCATGTTCTTCATACCAAGACGCAATCAGATACTTTTTGACGGCAACAAACATCCAAGGCGGAGAGGTATACTTCCCATATCTAAGTCAAGCTGTACAGACCTCATACTTAAGCTCAGAAGGAGAAAACAAAGATGGCAATAGCGTACCAAGATCTACTGCGCACCCAACTGAACAATCGTATTAGCTTCAGAGAAAAGCGGCCTGGCATTGTACAGCTCTTTGCTCCTTTTTACCATGAGGACGGCGATATGGTGGATGTTTTCTTCCAAGAGATTGGGGAAGATATAGTAAGGATTAGCGATTACGGCCTTACTGTTATGCGTCTATCCTACAACTACGAGCTTGACACCCCGCACAAGGAGAAGGTCTTTACTAGGATAATAGCAGAGCATGGCCTCAAAGAAGAGCACGGCAACATCTATGCAGATACTGATGCAGAACACCTGTACATGAATCTAATGACATTCGTTCAAGTAGTGTCTAAGGTTTCGAGCATGCGGCATTTCAGCAGAGAAGTGGTAAGGAGTATGTTCTATGAGATGCTAGAGGAACACATCATGGGAAAGTTCAGCAAGTACCACCCGGCTAAGAGGACTGTCCCCCTTGTTAATAGGGACGATCTTGAGGTGGACATGTGCCTTGAGGTTGGCCACCGACCCATTTATCTGTTTGGCGTAAAAGATGCTATGAAGGCACGCTTAGTAACGATATCCTGCCTAGAGTTTCAGAAGGCGCGACTGCCCTTTAGAAGCGTGATTGTTCATGAGGACATGAGCGCTCTGTCTCCTAAGGACATCAGGCGCTTAACTAACGCTGCAGACAAGCAGTTCCCGTCTTTAGAGGACTTTAAAGCAGATGGCGAAACATATCTTGAGCGTGAGGCGGCTGCTAGCTGAGAGCTACAAAAGCGAAACAAAAGAAACAAAAGGAAACAAAAGGAAACAAAAGGGACGGTTCTTCTTGTATTTTTCAAGAAGAACCGTTCCACTTGTTGTCTATTTGGCTTTGCGCAGACGCATCAGCTCATTGTCGTGTTCATTGGTGCGATGGATGAGATCGGCCTGTAAGATTCTTTGGCTTAAGGCGTGGTCTTTTACTTGAGGCCCGCGATATGCATGCCATAGTAATACAAAGAGAACCGTCCCTTTTGTTTTTCAAATTGTCTTGGATTGCCACCGTAGCTGTTTGAAACGCAAGGCCCGTTTGGTATAATGGAGCTGAAGTCACGCGATCATTTCGAGGAGGCGTGTTAATGGCTAACACTATTTTTCAGCTAGAGCGCCACAAGCTAGATAGCTATAGAAATACCTTTATTTGTGGCGATGCAATTGATGTCATGAAGTCACTGCCACAAAACAGCATTCCACTCATCGTTACTTCTCCGCCATACAACCTAAAGAACAGCTCGGGAAATGGGATGAGGGATGGTCGCGGCGGTAAGTGGTCGAACGCGAGGCTTATTCAAGGTTACGAGACCCACAACGACAACATGCCACATCGCGAATATGTTGCTTGGCAACGTGACTGCCTAACCGAGATGGTTCGCTTGCTGACGGACGAGGGAGCAATCTTTTACAACCATAAGTGGCGAGTGCAGAACGGGTTGCTGCAGGATCGAAGTGATATTTTGGCAGGCTTCCCTGTCAGACAGATCATTATTTGGCGCCGCAAGGGAGGAATAAATTTTAACCCAGGGTATTTCCTACCTACATACGAGGTTATTTATCTTATCTGCAATAGAGGCTTCAAACTAAAGCCCAAGTGCAACAGCTATGGGGATGTATGGGAATTTACGCAGGACATGGACAATCCCCACCCCGCCCCTTTTCCGGTGGACTTAATTGAGCGAATCGTGTCGAGCTGCTATACTGACTTGGTTTTAGACCCATTTATGGGCTCAGGAACAACCGCCGTGGCTGCTCGTAATCAAGGAGTAGACTTCATCGGCATCGACATTTCCCCCGAGTACTGTGCAATGGCCAACAGGCGGCTGGCAGGTGTTAGCTGGCATGAGTAGGCCTGTCTGTGAGGTTATTGAAGACAGCCCATGGGCAAATGTATATTGGTTTGCCCGCATGCTCATAAACGGCGACAAGTATGGAGGAATAGGCACGAACTCACGGCTCTTGTCAGATCTAGCATTGTCCCTAAGAGCAATTACTAGCGACAAAGCCAATGACGACAATGTGAAGGTGAAGATCGCCCAATCAACCATCCAGACCCTTATTTCCACTAGGTATGCTAGCTCACGCGCCAAGGCAGATAGGGTGGCTCTGCTCGCGGCAGATATCACGGATAGGATTAAGACTGTGGACGATGTGACTGTTCTCGCCCTGACGTGCGAAAACGTGATGATCCCAATAAATAAGGCCTTGTCCGAGATTCCTGCAGATGATCGGGCCTATACATTGGCTACTGCAAGGGCCTACTTCGATACGCTCGGGGAGAAGGCTCTGGCAACTGTAGTACGTCTCTGGGATGATGCGGGTGTTGAGGGGTGCCTTAGAGTTGAACGGACAGCCGTAACGAGAGAGTTCGGTGCATTGCGCCGCTGCCTTGCTTTCTTGCCTGAGGCTGCGGAAGACATGGTTCTAACGGCGTTTGTCCAAGAGTTTGAGCGACGATTAGGCCAGAAGCGTAAATCGCGTGCAGGCGGCAGCCTTGAGGATATCACGGACTTCTTGTTCCATTACTTTAGTATCTCTGCAACCACGCAGCCGGAGCACTTCCAGGCAGACATTGAAGTTGACAAGTGGGTAAAGTGCAAGCAGGGCTGGCTAATTGGAATATCGTGTAAAAGAACCTTGCGAGAGAGATGGAAGCAAGTCTCGAGCGCGACGGGCGAGATATTATCCAAGTATAAGATTCGGTATCTCTGGCATCTCGTCACCTATGAGGAGGACTTGTCGGATGACAAACTTGCCCTGCTAGGTGGTCTTCGCCACCGCTTCTATTTGCGTGACGATAACAGGGTGCTTAAGGCCGCACTAGACAATGTAGGTCTGCGGGACTATGTTCGCCCCATGTCCGCCTTTATTGATGATCTAAAGGGTGAACTGCAAAAGTAACAAATATGATGGCAAACAAAAGAAACAAAAGGGACGGTTCTTCTTGTATTTTTCAAGAAGAACCGTTCCACTTGTTGTCTATTTGACCTTGCGCAAGCGCATCAGCTCATTGTCGTGTTCATTGGTGCGATGGATGAGGAAGTTAATCGCGGCCTGCACAGAATCAAAGCGGCGGTCCATATGCTCCCTTAGGTCATTGACTTGGTCGCCCCGCAGCGAGAAGGCATCAAAGAGCGCCCCGAGCTGCATGCCGTGGTCGTTTTCAATGCGGACAACGGATTCCTCTAGACGTGTAGCTCTAACGTCGAGTCGCGTCACCTTTTCATCTAGGCGCGAGACGCTGACATCTAGTTGCGTCACTTTCTCATCTAGGCGGGTTACTCTTTCACCGAGCTGCGTGACTTTATCGCCTAAACGGGTTACCCTTTCATCGAGCTGGGTGACCTTATCGTCCAAGCGGGCCACCTTGTCGTCTAACCTGGTGACCTTGTCATCTAATCCTGCCACTCTCTCTGTCAAATGCTTCTGCCCGTGGGCTAGGTCCTGCACTGATTCAGTAAGCTTCAGCAGTTGCTCCAACACAGCTTCCTGCACCTTGTCGCTCAAATCAAGACACCTCGTTTCTGCTCGTGACAGAATGATTCTCTAGCAGCAGTGTTGTTTCCTGCACAACACAAGAGAACAAGGAGGACGGAAACAAACCGAGACCAAAAGGAACGGCAGACTGTGTGAAAACATGGCTACCCCTCACTGGCAGAAAGCAGGAGGCGACAGAAACCTTGTAGGGACGTGCGTTTCGCACGTCCGCTGACGTGCCACAGGCACGTCCCTACGCCCGAGGAAGGATTTTCGCACAGTCTGACGGGTCTTCTTGTATCGGACTGCAAGATTCTTTGGCTTAAGGCGTGGTCTTTTACTTGGGGGCCGCGATATACAGGCCACAGTAATACAAAAAGAACCGTCCCTTTTGTTTTCTACGGCGCACCGCAGTGTGTTACAATATGAGTGTTG
Organism: Selenomonadales bacterium; assembly: GCA_018335585.1. Classification (NCBI taxonomy): domain Bacteria; kingdom Bacillati; phylum Bacillota; class Negativicutes; order Selenomonadales; species Selenomonadales bacterium. The sequence goes on along the minus strand of JAGXRZ010000040.1, from coordinate 138,369 downwards.
CCGTGTCGGGCTTGACTGAGATGAGGTGAAGAGCTTGCGCTCTAGACAAGGTATCACGCCCCCCGTGGGGCGTCTCGTGTCGGATTCCCCGCTGGTGGGATTTCTGGCTGTGCTGCTGTCATCCTTCTTGTTTGGTTTTAACGGCTATTTCGGCAAGCTCGGCTTTGAGCTAGGGTACACGCCTCTTAGGCTCCTTACAGTTAGATTCACGGTAGCCGCGGCAGTGATGTGGGGTATAATGACGTGGTACGGGAAAAATAAGGGCAGCATAACCCGCCCAGAGCTAGGTAGCCTAGCGGTGCAAGGCGTAGCCTATGCCTTGACGGCGCTTGGCTTTTTTAAGGCGCTAGAAGTAATGCCCGCCGGATTAGTAGCAGTTTTGTTCTATATTCATCCGCTTATTACGATGAGCGTAGCCAGAATCATCTGGGGGGAACGAGCGAACAAGGCCATGCTCGGGGCAGTTGTCTTAGCCCTCTTAGGCACAGCACTGGTCACTTGGTCGGACGGTGGGCGAACGATTGCCCCGCTTGGTTTGCTTTGGATTGCGCTTTCGGCTTCTTCGTACGCCGCCTTCACTCTTATTGGCCAAAAGACGACCGGCAAACAAGACGCAATTGTAGTCACGACTTACTCGATTACTTTTTGCGCTCTGTTCCTGAGCTTACTTAACCCACCGGTGTATATGCTCTCCGGGGAGCTTACCGCGGCTATGTGGTTAGTGGGCCTAGGGATTGGCATTATATGTACTGCATTGGCAATACTGCTTTATGTAGTGGGGATTAAGTCTATTGGAGCGTCGCGCACGGCCATTCTTAGCGCCGCTGAGCCGCTCTCCGCTGTACTGCTGGCTGCCGTGCTGCTAAATGAGCGGCTCTTTGCCTGGCAATATGTCGGTATGGCTTTGATTGTCGCTGCGGTGGCAACATGCAAAAAGGGAGGCTAACACTATGTGTGGTATTGCGGGCTTTCTTGACACGCGTCTCAGCCTAGAAGAGAAAAAAGGCGTACTCGCCCAGATGATGTCGGCCATCGCTCACCGCGGGCCAGACGACAGCGGCTCGTTTGTGGACGAGGATGTCGCGCTTGGTTTCCGCCGCCTCAGCATTATTGACGTGGCGGCCGGGCATCAGCCGCTCTGCAACGAGGACGGCACGCTGTGGCTTACATTTAACGGCGAGATTTATAACTACGAACAGCTGCGCGCCGAGCTTATTTTGCGTGGCCACCGCTTCGCTACGCATACAGACAGCGAAGTAATCCTCCACCTGTTTGAGGAACAAGGCATAGAGTGCCTTAGTGCCCTGCGCGGCATGTTTGCCTTTGTTGTTTGGGACACTGCCAACAAGACCCTCTACGGGGCGCGCGACCGCTTTGGCATTAAGCCACTCTACTACACCATGCAAGGCGATGCTTTCATCTATGCTTCCGAGGCCAAGGCCGTTCTCGAACATCCTGCCGTTATGCGCGCGGTCGACGAGGACAGCTTACAGCACTACTTCACCTTCCAGTTTGTACCTGACCCAAGAACTCTGTTTAAGGGGCTGCTGCGTCTCCCCCCTGCCCACTACTTCTCGCTCCGCGACGATAAGCTCACGCTTAAGAGGTATTGGCAACTGGAATTCCGTCCGGTGAGCAAGCCCGCGTCATACTTTATAGAGGGCACCGAGCACTTATTGACCGAAGCCGTAAGAATGCACATGATGAGCGAAGTCCCGCGCGGCGCGTTTCTCTCGAGTGGCGTAGACTCAAGCGTGATTGCCGCGTTGCTGCGCAGAATGGACAACCTCTCCACGTACTCCGTGGGATACGCCGAAGAAAAATACGACGAACTGCCGGAAGCGCGCTACACCGCGCAAGCTTTAGCCACCGACCACCACGAAGTCCACGTTTCTGCCGAGGATATGTGGCAGGCACTGCCGGATATTATCTGGCATATGGACGAGCCGGTAGCTGACCCTGCCGCCTGCGCACTCTACTTTGTCGCACGCCGTGCGAGCCAAGACATTACAGTCGTTCTGTCAGGCGAAGGCGCAGACGAGGTGTTTGGCGGTTATGGCATCTACAAGGAGCCGGGCGAGGTACGCAAATTCGCGCGCTTCCCCTCCCCGGTGCGGGCTCTGCTTTCCTCGCTTGGGCGCGCATTGCCGGAGGGCGTAAAGGGAAAAGACTACCTGCGCCGCGCCAATACCCCACTAGCCGAGCGTTACTTCGGCAACGCCCTTATTTTCACCGAAGCACAGAAGGACAGGCTGCTCGCAATGCGGTCCAATCGACGCCTGCTACCTACTGACATTACCCGCCCCTACTTCGAGCAAGTAAAAGACCTAGACGACATCGCGCAAATGCAGTATCTAGACTTTAACACTTGGCTCTCCGGCGATATTCTGGTTAAGGCTGACCGCATGACGATGGCGCATTCCTTGGAACTGCGCGTCCCCTTTCTTGACCATCGCCTCGTGGAGTTTGCGGCTACCATCCCCCCGGAGCTAAAAGTTACAGGCAACATAACGAAGTACATCTTACGCCAAGCAGCGCTTAACTGGTTGCCCCCGGAAGTGGCCAGCCGCCCGAAGCGCGGCTTCCCTGTGCCTACCCGCGAGTGGATTAAGCGCGAGTGGCAGGCACGCCTTGCAGATACGCTGCAGAGCCCGAGCATCAGTCAATACGTCAACACGAAATACGCACAGGAAATGCTAGCTGAGCATATCGCGGGAAAAAACGACCACAGCCGCAGGCTGTGGACGATTCTGGTTTTTCAGGTGTGGCATAAGTTGTATATTGAGTAGGAGGACGAGGGGTTGCTGGCTCCTCTCCCCTACCGCTTCTTCGCCAAGAACGCCGCCGCTAAAGCCGTCATCGGAATGGCTGACACCAAGCCTATGCTTCCGGCAAGTGCCCGCAGCACTTCACTGGCGATAGAGTCCATGTTAATGAGGCGGATAAACTCAACCTCGTAGGCCTGCACCAAGAGCAGCAAAGCCAACGAGCCGCCTGTATAGGCGAGAATAAGGGTGTTGGCCATGGTACCCATTACGTCGCGCCCGACGTTCATGCCTACCCAAAAGAGCTCTTTTCTTCTAAGGCCCTGACTAGCGCGCTGCACCTCGGACACGGCTGAGGAAATGCTCATGCCCGTGTCCATAATTGCGCCAAGCGCCCCGATAATAATCCCCGCCATGAGCAAGCCGCGGAAGTCAAAGGCCACGCCTTGAGGAATAAACGCAAGCATCTGCGCCTCCTCACCCGCTAGGCCCGTAGTGTGGATTGCTCCGCCTACGACTATGGCCAGCACCCCGGCAACTATTAGGCCACCCACTGTGCCGACAATGGCCGCTAGAGCCTTACGGTTAGCTCCCCCTACTAATGTAGTGGTAAAGGCCGTGGCGATAGCGGCTACGATTACGGCCAGCGTAATCGGGTTATAACCGCGCAGCAACAGCGGGATAAGCACATAGATAATCAGCACCCCGATGAGGGCAAGCGAGATAAGGCTAAACAGCCCCTTCTTGCCGCCTAAGACAATGAGTAGGGCGCTAAAGGCAATAGCTAAGGCCAACAAGTGGCGGTCGCGCTCGTGGTCGGCGATAGCTACCTCTATAACTTCACCCTCAACCTGCTCTACCGCGATAAGCACACGTTGCCCGGGCGAAATGACAATATCGAAGGCGGGCGTCCCGGTGAGCACATGTCTGATGTCCACCGTGCGACCGCGGAGGCTGCCGCTTAAGACCTCTAGCTGTACGTCAAACTCGCGCAGTTCAAACCCTGTTTCAGTCTGCCCTTCCTCTGCCGGCAGTTCCACTAGCGTCAGCACACGCGCTCGCGCGAACTCAATCGCTACGTCTGCTGGTGGTTCCTCGGTTTGGGCTGCCACGGGCGATGCCAAACACACCAGGAACAACAGCACAAGAGCTATTGTTCGCCTCACTTCCACTGCTCCCCTCACGTTAAATTTGGCTGCGAAAAGACTCACCAAGTGAGCGCTTGCGCAAAGTCGGCACGAATCTCTTCTTGGTCCTCTAATCCCGCTGATACGCGGATAAGGCCGTCATCTATGCCTAGCCTAACTCGCTCCATAACGGTCATGCCGCGGTGACTGGTTTTGGCCGGATGCGAAACGGTAGTCGAGGTGCCGCCAAGGCTTGGCACAAAGTCTACGCGCCGTAAACGCTTAATGACTTGCCCGGCGCCGTAGCATCCGCCTTCTACAACAAAGCTCAGCATGCCGCCGTAACAGCTCATCTGCGCCTTGGCCAAAGCGTGCTGCGGATGCCCAGGCAACCCGGGGTAGTACACCTTCATGACCTTAGGCTGTGCGGCCAGAAACTCGGCCAAAGCCGCGGCGTTTTGGCAGTGCTGCTGTAGCCTAAGCTTTAATGTTTGCAGGCTCCTTTGCACTAACCAAGCGTCAAAGGGGCTGGTGATGGCACCAAAATCTGTATGGAGCGGCCGCATGCGCTCGATTAATTCCTTAGAGCCCATTACGGCACCGGCGGTGACATCGGAGTGCCCGTTAATGTACTTAGTTAGGCTCTCCATGACGAGGTCTGCTCCCCATTCGCTTGGCCGACACAGCACCGGGCTGGCAAAAGTGTTGTCTACCATCAAAGTGATGCCAAAACCACGCTTAAGGGCGGCTAGGCGCGACAAGTCTGCCACTTTCATGAGAGGATTCGAGATTGTCTCCACAAAGATAAGCTTAGTATTTGGCCGAATTGCTTCCTCTACTCGGGCTATGTTTTGCGCGTCCACAAAGGTTATATCGATACCCCATCTGCTAAAGTCGCGTTGAAACAGCGCTTGCGTGCCTCCATACAGGTCTTGCGCCGCGATAATGTGGTCGCCCTGCCCGCACAGAGACAGCACGGCGACAGCAAGCGCAGCCATACCCGAGGACGCGACTAAGGCGGCTTCCGTACCCTCTAAGTGGGCTAAGGCCGTCTCTAGTGCCCTAACTGTTGGGTTACCGTAACGGGAATAGACGAATGCTCCTTCTTCGCCGCCAAAGGCTTGGTCCACCTGCTCTAGCGAGTCAAAGGCAAAGACTGATGTCTGATAGACAGGTGGAACCGCCGGACGGGTACGGAGCGGCAGCATGCTTCTTTTCATGAAATCACCCCCGAAGGTAAGTGTTCGGGGGTGATGCTCTTAATCCTTCTCGGATCATGGGTTTGGTTAAACTGACATGAGTTTGAGCATGGCGGGATTCTTTCGCCCTTCATCAGACACGTTGCCGTCTAGAGCTTGTTGGCAGTCAAAGGTGAAGGCCCCCCTCGCGTCTTCCCACTTGCCGTGCACGCGCTTCTTGATGAGCCCGAGCACCGCCGCCCATTCGCCGATTGAGGCCGCACAGACCTGGGCGCTGCTCTTATTGGTGATTAGCTTAAACCCGGTCTCATGCTGCCCTACGGGAATAATGACGAACAGCCCATCCTGCAGCCCCATGCGCACGTAATGCGCACCCATATGTGAGAGTCTCCGCGTCAGCGCGACATTACAGCGCACGCCTTTAGGCTTGTCGGTGAAGGTAATCTTGAGTGCCTTATCCCCTGCTGCGTTCCCTCTCCCCTTAGGCGCCTTTTCAAACCAGACGATGTTCACAAACCATACCTCCTATATTGGTATCACCATCCATAGTATGATTTGCCAACACCTTTGTTATGCATAGTTCTTAATTCTTAATGATGGCCTCCGCTATCTGCACGGCATTTGACGCAGCGCCCTTTCGCAGTTGATTGCCTACTGCCCAAAGGTTGAGCGCATAGTCGCGACTTATGTCTTCGCGGATTCTCCCTACAAAGACTTCGTCACGGTCAGGAAAGTCAATGGGCATAGGGTAGAGCTGTTCGCCAGTATCATCAAGCACAACCACACCCGGGCTCCTTGCTAAAAGCTCGCGCGCGCGGCTCGCCGTGAGCTTTTGCTTTGTCTCGACGTTAATGGACTCGGAGTGGCACCACATCACGGGCACGCGCACGCACGTGGCCGAAACCATCAGCTTGTGGTCATGAAAGATTTTCTGCGTTTCGTAGGTCATCTTCCACTCTTCTTGGCTGTATCCGTCAGCCCGAAAGACATCTACCTGGGGGATTACGTTAAACGCTAATTGGTAGTGCTTCTTACCGAGCGCTGTGGGCAGCACTTCCGCCGTCAGCGGGCGGCCCTCGATGTAGGCTGCTACCTGAGCTTTGAGCTCCTCCACGGCGGCTATCCCGGCTCCCGAGGCCGCCTGATAGGTCGACACTACCACCCGGTTAATGCCCACCGCGTCATATATGGGCTTAAGAGCCACGGCCATAATAATGGTAGAGCAGTTGGGATTGGCGATAATCCCGCGGTGCTGCCTTAAGTCCGCGGCGTTAATCTCCGGGACTACTAGCGGCACTTCTTCTACCATCCGGTAAGCAGAGCTATTATCGATGACTATGGCGCCGTGCGCCACGGCTGCCGGTGCTAACTCCTTAGCTACTTCGCCGGAAGCCGCGAAAAAGGCGATATCGATGCCGGCGAAGGCCGCAGGAGTGGCCTCGGCTACAGCGAGCTGCCGGCCCCCAAACTCCATCGTCTTTCCCACAGAACCAGCCGACGCCAACAAACGCACTTCGCTCTGGGGAAAACGGCGCTCATCTAGTACTTTGAGCAAGGTCTGACCGACGACGCCCGTCGCGCCAACGATGGCTAGCTTGATACCCACTCTGGTAGTTCCCTCCTTAATTATTGTGCCAAAATCGCGGCCAGGCGGTAAGACGCATGGCTAAAAGTTGAATCTGCGGCAAGCGCTTGACTGATGGGTAAGGCCACAATTTCGCCTCGCTTTACCCCAACCATTACGCCGCCCTTCCCTTCCGCCAATAGATCTACTGCTTTGGCACCCATGGTGCTGGCCAATACTCTGTCGCGTGCGGTGGGACTCCCGCCGCGCTGTACATGGCCTAGCACTGTCACGCGCGTGTCAAAACCTGTGCACTGCCGCACAAAGTCGCCTAGCTTAAAGCCCTCCCCCGCCCCTTCGCACACGACGATAATGCTGTGGACTTTGCCGCGTTGGTGGCCGCGCTTTAAACGTGCGCAGATTTCGCTTAAGTCGAGCGGTTCTTCCGGCACAAGTATAGACTCCGCTCCCCCCGCTAAGCCGGCCTCAAGTGCGAGGTGGCCGGCATTTCGCCCCATTACTTCGATGACGAAGGCGCGCTCATGCGACGTAGCGGTATCGCGAATCCGGTCGATGGCCTGCAAGGCGGTATTAACTGCCGTGTCAAACCCAATGCTTTCGTCGGTGCCGGGAATGTCGTTGTCTATAGTGCCGGGAACTCCTACTGTGAGTATTCCCTGTTGGTACAACTTCTCTGCGCCGCGCAGCGACCCGTCTCCGCCGATGACGACAAGTCCTTGTATCTCGCGCGCCTTTAGCACCTCGAGCGCACGCAGAAAGCCGGCCTCGGTCTTAAACTCTTCCGACCGCGCCGTGCGGAGCATGGTGCCCCCACGGTGGATAATATCGCCCACTGAACCGGCCCCAAGCTGCACAAAGTCGTCGGCAAGCAGCCCGGCATAGCCCCGCCTGATACCAAAAACCGTAAGGCCTACGTGCAATCCTTTACGCACCACCGCACGGATGGCCGCGTTCATGCCGGGGGCGTCTCCCCCGCTGGTCAGTACGCCAATCTTTTGCATTGCACTGCTCCCTTTTCTGCTTCTATTGGCTCTGCCTGCGGTTGTGAGCAAGCCTTGAGGCTGCTGCCGCGGCGAGCGCAGCTACCAAGTCATCCATAAAAGTATGTACTCGCTCTTTGTGGCTGTTAAGGGTTCGCAGGATGCCGAGTTTTGTCTTGTCGAGATACCCAAAATTTGTGAGGCCAATCGTGCCGTAAATGTTGGTTATTCCTAAAGCGAGAATTTCATCTATACCGTAGAGTGACGCGTCTCTCGTCACAATGGAGCAGAGTGGCTCGGGGAGCGCATGCTGCTCTGCCAGTACGTCGAGGGCGACGCCGGTCAAAATAGCGTGCTGCACTTCGCGCTTTTCTAGCACCGCTAGAACCGAGGCCAGGCAATCGTCAAGGGTAAGACCGGGCTGATAAGGTTTTTGCAGCTCTAACACTAGGTTCGCAATTTCGTTTAGGGGGACGCCTCGTTCGGACAACAGCTCTACAACTACGTCTTTCATAGGGTTCTCCTCTCTACCTTCTTCTCTAACATATTCATATGTCGCGCCGGGCAGTCAGTACATTCCCCGCACCCAACACCTGCTCTAGGTCGTGGCATAGCTCTAGAGAGCCATCGACAAACAGCTTGTCTGATACCCGCACGGTAGCGCCCTCGCCTAGGAGTTCAAGATAGACAGGGACAGTGCCTTGGTGACGCCTTAGAATGTTGCGCACGGCTAGAAGCTGCTCGCGTTCGGTGCCTGCCACACGCAGCGAGAGCATTGGCGGCACCTTGGCTTGGGTTTTGTCTGGGGAGAGAGGATGGAGAGAAGCTGCGCTTACGCTAACTCGCTCGTCACGCAGACTCGCCTGGCCTTTTACTCCCAACACGGCGTTTGGGCTTAGCACGTCGATGTACTTTTCGTAGGCTTGGGGAAACACGACAATCTCGCTGGCACCCTCGAAATCCTCGAGTTGCACAAAGGCCATACGCTGACCCTTTTTAGTAAGCACCACGCGCACATCGGTGACCATTCCCGCAAGCGAGACCTCGGCCTTATCCTCGAGTTCGCCGATATGGCTAGAAGGCAGTGCGCCAAACCTCTTCATGGCACTGCGAAAGGCGTCTAACGGATGCCCGGAGACGTAAAAGCCAAGCAGCTCTTTCTCCTTTGCCAAAAGCTCGCCTAGGGAAAACTCGCTCAAGGAAGCAGGGCGTACCTCAACGCGGTGCCCGTCTTGGCCGTCTAGCAACGCAAACATGGAAATCTGCCCGGATTGCTTTGCCCGCCGCTCATCGGCGGCCTTTTCCACGCACTCGTCCATAATGCTCAGCAACTCGCGCCTGTTGTAGCCGAGCGAATCCATGGCGCCTGCGTTAATTAAGGATTCGAGCACACGCCGGTTCACGGTGCCCTCGTCAAGCCTGCTTATGAAGTCATAAAGAGACGTAAAGCGCTTTGTGCGGCGCTCCGTCACGATGCGTTCAATAACTTTTTCGCCCACGTTTTTAATGGCTAAGAGGCCAAAGCGGACGGCTCCGTTCTCTACGGTAAAGTTAATGTCACTGGCGTTAATGTCGGGCGGCGCGACCGTGATGCCGAGGCGCTTGCATTCTTCAAGGTATAGCTTGAGTTTATCCGAGCTTCCCGCGACGGAAGTCAGGAGTGCCGCCATAAACTCGGCGGGATAATGGCATTTTAGGTAGGCACTGCGGTAGGCAAGCACTGCGTAGCCGGCGCCGTGCGACTTATTAAAGGCGTAGTTAGCGAACTCCGCCATCTCGTCAAATACTTTGTTAGCTACAGCGAGCGGCACGCCTAGAGCTAACGCGCCGGGCACGACGCGGTTGCCCTCGCGGTCAACCAACCCGTGCAGGAAGTACTGCCTTTCCTCGGCCATAGCTTCGGGCTTTTTCTTGGCCATCGCCCGCCGCACTATGTCGGCGCGCCCTAGGGAGTAGCCTGCTAGCGCCTGCACACTCTGCTGCACCTGCTCTTGGTAGACGAGGCAGCCATAGGTCACTTTCAGGATAGGCTCTAGTCGAGGGTCGGCATACTGAATGCCGTCAGGGTTTTCGCGGTTCGCAAGATAGCGCGGTATTTGGTCCATAGGGCCGGGGCGAAACAGCGATATCCCTGCCACTATATCTTCAAAGCAGGTCGGGCGCAGCTTCGCGAAAAAATTGCGCATGCCGCCGCCTTCAAGCTGAAAGACGCCCAAAGAGTCGCCCTTAGCCAACATGGCATAGGTTGCAGCGTCTTCAAACCCAAGGGAATCAAAGTCGATGGTGAGCCCCCGGCTTACCTTTATGTTATCGACACAGTCCTTTATGACAGTAAGCGTGCGCAGCCCAAGAAAGTCTATTTTTAGGAGACCAAGCTCTTGAACGGTGTTCATATCGAACTGGGTGATTACAGCCTGGCCGGACTTGGCCAGGGGGATTAGGTTCACGAGAGGCTCCGGCGTAATAACCACGCCAGCCGCGTGTACCGAGGTGTGGCGAGGCATGCCCTCGAGCGCCTCGGCCAGGTCTAAGAGTTCTTTCACTCGCTCGTCAGTCTGATAGAGCCTCTCTAGGTCAGGCGATTTAGTGAGGGCGTCGCGCAGGGTAATGCTTAGTTCCTCCGGCACTAGCTTGGCGATGCGGTCGGCTTCCGAGAGAGGTATGGCCAACGCGCGGGCGACGTCGCGCACGGCGGCGCGCGCCCCCAGCGTTCCGAAAGTGACGATTTGGCAGACGTTGGCGTGGCCGTACTTTTCTGTCACATACTGTATTACTTCGTCGCGCCGTTCGTAGCAGAAGTCGATGTCTATATCCGGCATCGACACGCGCTCAAGATGGAGAAAGCGCTCAAACAGCAGGTTAAACGGCAAGGGGTCAAGGTCGGTAATGCCAAGTACGTAGGCCACAAGCGAGCCTACAGCCGAACCACGACCCGGTCCCACCGGAATGCCGCGTTCGCGCGCAAAGCTCGTGAAGTCTTGCGTAATTAACATGTAACCGGCAAAGCCGGCTTCGGCAAACACTCTAAGCTCGTATTCCAGTCGCTCGCGTACCTCGTCGCTGGGATTTGGGTAGCGCCAAGTAAGTCGCTCGCGGCAGAGATGTTCAAGGTAGCTTTGTTCAGTATGTCCGGCGGGGATTTCAAAGCGGGGCAAATAGCGCTTGTCGAAATCAAACTCCAGGTGACAGCGCTCGGCAATGCGCACGGTGTTGGCGATGGCCTCATGTAAAACGTGCGGCTCGAGATACGGCAGCCGCGCCACCAGTTCCTCTGCGCTAGTGGCATGAAACTGCGGCACAAAGCGCATGCGGTTAGGGTCTGTCACGGCTTTTCCGGTCTGTACGCAGAGCAGCACGTCGTGTGCCTTGTGGTCTTCGGGGGTAACATAGTGTACGTCGTTAGTTAGAACGAGCGGTAGCTTTAGCTCTGCCGCTAACTGCACCAAGGCTGTATTTACCGCGCGCTGCTCGGGCAAAAAGTGCTCTTGCAGCTCTAAGTAGAAGCGGCCGGGGAAAAGCCCGGCAAAGCACGTCGCCACCTCGCGCGCTCCGTGATAGTCACGGCGCAGGAGGCGGTGCGACACTTCGCCGCTTAGGCAGGCGCTCAAGGCGATAAGTCCCTCGTTGTGCTGTTCGAGCAGCTTCCAGTCAATGCGCGGCCGGTAATAGAACCCTTCGGTATAGGCGGCGCTTACTAAGCGTAGCAGGTTTTTGTACCCACAGTCGTTCATGGCTAACAGCACGAGGTGGTAAGAATCGGAGTCAAGGTTAGGCTCGCGGTCAAAACGAGTGCGAGTCGCCATATATACCTCGCACCCGATAATCGGCTTAATCCCTTCGCGCCGCGCCGCCTTATAGAAATCGACGACGCCGTGCATATTGCCGTGGTCTGTAATGGCGAGCGCTTTATGTCCAAGGGATTTTACGTGCTTAATTACATCGTCAATCTTGGCAAAACCATCCAGCAAACTGTACTCTGAGTGAACGTGAAGATGGACAAAATCCATAGGAAACCTCCAGACTCGCACTCGATGACCTGTAAGTGTTCTACGCAGGCAGCTGCTTTCCCTGCCTTTTGAGAGGTGAGAGGTGAGAAGTGGGAGGTGGGAAGTCAGAAATCGTGAATCGTGAATCATGAACTGTGACCGAGGAAGACGCTGTCAGCTGTAAGCTGTAAGCCGTAAGCGGTGAGCGGTGGAAAGGACAAAGGTGAAAGGCGACCCCGTCTCTAGCGCGACAGCGCTCTACTGAGCACGAAGCACGGAGCACGAAGCACGCTCCCTCAGCCAAATGCTTCTTCCTGCCAACATTTACGTTTGACGTCCTGCCGCCGCATCGGTATACTACAGGTCAAGCCGAATCTGGGATTAGTGCCTAGTCAGCCTGTTTGCATGGCGAGCGGCACTATCTCGTACGGGGGACTACAATTGGGGTGAATCCGGTCGTCCGACTGGTAGGGTCTGCCTTTCTTCCCGAACCCGTCAACTAACCTCGGAGGCTTACTCTACTTGAGAAAGGATGTCTTCCATGTACAAGCGTCTGTTGTCACTCGCGTTGCTGCTCATGTCTGTTGCCGTGTTTGTTGCTCTCCCTACTTTTGCCGCTGCTCACCACACGGCTAGCACACAAGCTACCGTACACCGCATTGCCTGGGGAGATACTCTGACCTCTATCGCGCGCCGTTACCAGACAAGTGTAGCGATTTTAAAGTCGCTAAACAACTTGCGCAGCGATAGGATTATTGCAGGTCGGTCACTCAGACTGCCGGGACAGGCGGCCGCTCTGCCCCGTCAGGCTGCCGCGTCGCGCGGCATTGTGCTTTCCGCGAGCGAGCGGTCGGCGCTTGCCAAATTAATCTACGCCGAAGCTCAGGGCGAGTCCTTCAAGGGCCAAGTCGCTGTGGCTGCAGTCGTATTTAATCGCATACGCGACCCGCGCTTCCCTAACACTCTGCGCGGCGTCATGTATCAGCCCTTCCAATTCGAGCCGATTCTAAACGGCTGGGCATATAAGCCCGCAGGCCCAAGCGCCTACCGTGCCTTAGACGCAGCACTTGCCGGCCAAGACCCCACGAACGGGGCAGTATTCTTCTACAACCCCGTTAAGGCACCACACGCTTGGATGGCCACCCGACCTGTAGTTGCCCGCATCGGCAACCACGTGTTTATGCGATAAGAGGCAGACCAAACCGGCTGTTGCGCTAAGCAACAGCCGGTTTCGCTTATCTTCGCCCGGCTCTTTACACCCCGCGCCGTGTACGCTACGATGTACATACAACGAAACGGAGGTCATGCAGGTGATTAACACAACCATCACTAATTTGCGCAAGAACCTCTTCAGCCTGCTTGAACAGACCATACGCTTTAACGAGCCCATAACGGTCAGTACGAAGGACGGGAATGCCATAATTCTCAGCGAAGAAGACTACCGAGGCCTGATGGAAACCTTGTACCTCTGCTCTATCCCTAACATGCGCGAGCGTATTATGGCTGGCTTAAAGACACCCTTGACCGAGTGTGTGGCTGAAGATGAGGTCAACTGGTAATGTACGCTGTCGTCTATCACAAGCAGGCGATAAAGGACATTCAGAAACTAAAGGCCAGCAAGCTAGACGGCAAGGCCATGGCGCTAATTGAGGTTCTGCGCCAGAACCCCTATCAGTCTCCCCCGCCATTCGAGAAGCTCGTAGGCGATTTGCAGGGAGCCTACTCACGCCGGATTAACGTAAAGCACAGGTTAGTTTATCAAGTCATTGAGGACCTCCGTACAGTGAAGATTATCAGTATGTGGACGCACTACGAAGCGTAGCGCTCGGCTCTGCTGCGTACTGCGCGAAAATATGGCAACATCTTGCCGGTAGAAAGCGGGAGGACCGAGGAAGCATTCTTCCACGTGTGTTCTACTCGGCCCCGCGGATCGGTGCCATTTCCAGGAGTCTTCCGTCATCAACGTAGTGCACGATTTGCGACTGCTCATGATCGCTTAGACGGTGTGAAACGATGATAACAATCGACACGTGTTGGCTTGCCTGCCGTACTATGCGCTCAGCCATAGCCGGGTCCACTCCCGAAAGCGCCTCATCTAATATCAAAATTGCTGGCTTTGTGAGTAGTGCCCGTGCAATCAGCAGGCGCTGACTCTCTCCTTGACTGAAGTTCGCTTCACGCGCTGTAGTTGACAAGCTAATGTCGCGTTCAACCAACAAAGTCTTCAGTTCAGTAAGGTCCAACACCCACTCTATGCTTGCGGCTGGCATCTCGACTCCGAGTGTTAAGTTCAATAGGATGGGCAGCTCCTCGAACAACACCATGTGAGAATCAACTAGGTGCACATGACGGCGGATTTCGCTAGGGGCGACGCTCCCAGTCTCAGTCTCGTACACAACTATACCTGCTGTGGGAGACAAGTAACCCGCCAAACACTCGCAGATTGTGCTTTTCCCAGCACCTGTGCGCCCCGCAATACTAGTGATCGGTGCCAGCCCCATGCGGTAAGTAAGATTCAGCCCCCCTTGCTGAAACACTGCGCGCTCAAAGCTTACAGCACAGACGTTAGGCGAGTAAGCCATGCTCCCGACTCTTGTTTCCTGCAACCCGCTGTAGTAGGCTATTTTTGTTGCTGCAACCCGTGTATCGTGCCATGATAGGGCCAAGTTAGTTAGATTACTCACCGGTGATAGCAAACTTCCCGCATGAGTGGTAAAAGCCATGAGCATGCCAACCGTAACTCGGCCTTGCACAACGAGCACAGTGCCGAGAATGAAGGCTGTCGCGCTCATCATGAACGAGATGCCGGACAGCGTAAGACCTGACCAAGCGTTGTTAATGATGCTTTTGTACTCGGCATCATTGCAGTCTTGTAGGCGATGCTCCAGTTGCGCTTCAATTACGCGCTGTGCCCTGTGTACATAGATTGTTCGCTGGTGCATAGTTGCCGCTGCCATGCTGTCAGCTAGGGACCCGTGCCTATTCCTGACATCTAACGATAGCCTGTAACGGACATCGGAAAACCTTTTATAGACGATAAAATAGAGGGGAATAAAGGCAATTATCAGCCCATACAATGCCATATTCATGTGTGCTAAGACCAAAGAAACGCCAATAAAGCTTGTTACTGAAACCGAGATGCTATTCAAGTCACCCGTAACAAAACTTACCAGCCTATTGACATCACGCGATGACGTCGTGAGAAAGTCCCCTGGGTCGGGGACTTTTGTCCTAGGCGACGAAAGATAGCGGCTTGCGATGTGCATGCGAACTTCTTTGGCGATGGTTAGTGCTATCTTCCCAAGATATCTAGCCAGAAACACGCCTAACGCTAGACGCATCACTGAGGCCGCCAGCAAAAAGGCTACCGCTCCTGCTAAGACTTGAGGGCGAGCAGATTCATGTTTGGCTAACTCATCAATCAGTCGTGTCATGTATAAAGGGTTAATTGAGCTTACCACGACTTGCAAGAGATAACATGACATCACCAGTGCAATATTGCATCTGTACTTGCGGACAATATCCCAAACTGCCATAAAACCCCTCCAGACCAATGGGCAAGCGTGAAAGCCCGGTCAATTATGAAAGCCATAGGTACAGCAAGCCTGCCATTAGACGCCCGCCGATGTTCATGACCCCCACCCACCAGTGAAGGAAAGTAATGAGGAGCAAGTCCCTGTGCCGAGCGTAGATGAGGCCCAAAATTAGCCCCAAGAGGGTTGTGGTTGCGACATTGTACAATGTGGCAACCCTGAGTAGTTCAACCTCTGTCCTAAAATACGGCAAGATATGCAGAGCGCCAAAGATGACGCCTGTCCCTAAGACTATAGCAGCCTCCTTCAAACGGAAGATCTTCTGAAACACTTCAAACAGGGTAACCCTGAAGAGCAGCTCCTCGCCAACACTGACCAGTGCATATACGAGCATGGCATAAACAACTTGGTTAGCTAACGTTGCCCCTAGACCACCCTCGTCTTCGCGCGTGCTGATCCAGCCAACATCGTGCTGGCTGACGATCGTGAACAGGGCGTGTGTTTCGACGACGTACGTTGCCAAAAACAGCAGACCAATCAAGGCAAAATTGGGGAAATTCGCCCGCCGCTTGGCTGACGTGTAGTATGCAAACATTCCGATGGGGAGAGCCATATGCCACATGACCATGAGCACCCGATAGTAGGGATCGGGAGACAGCTGGTAAATCGTCGACGCTACGCCATAACTAATACTACGGTGGACCAACAACACACCTAGCGCGACGCTATGCCCCCTCAAAAACTCCCTAAAAGGGCTCCACTTTATAGGCACTTCACATCCAGAGACCCCGATGTACATGAGAGAAACAAGCAGCATCGGCACAAAAGACACCTAGCACATCCCCTTCCGTTCCTTCGGGACTGAACCCCAAATGAGACTAGCTCGTTCTCGCACGCGACCAGCGTAAAACTCTTCATGGCTCCGCATAATCACACAAACAAAACCAGAATCACCGAACAAGGACTCTGGCTCCAAATGCTGCAAGGAGTTATCAGGACGCCAATGTCTCGCCAAAGAAATGCCCCAAATGCGGCAATTTTCACGGGAATCTCCCACTTAAATGCGCCGTGTATCAACAGAGATACTACAATCCACACTATTGGCATTGCGTAACATTATCCTCTCCGCCACAAGGGGGGCTAGTTCATGATGGCGAGGCTGTACTCGTTTAACATGAATTACTAAGTCGGCACAATTCTACCTACCCTCCTCTAATAAAGTCAATAGCTCTAACAAAATTGTTGCACTATCGCTGAGTTCAAAATTGGCTACGTTTATCGTGGCGCATTTTCGGGTGTGATGTTAGGCAAGCGACAATACACCTCTCTTTGCGCTATAATAATTGCATAGAGCTAGAAGGGATGACGGCAGTGGCTGTATTGGGCATAGTGGTGGCCTTTATTGCTATCGTGATGCTGGTGCAACGCAAAGTGCAAGTAGGGCTGGCGCTACTTATTGGAGCGTTAATAGTAGGACTTAGTTCCGGCAAAGGACTAGGGACGCTTTTTAGCATTGGGATAGAGTCGCTTGTCGACCCGAACTCCGTGCAGCTTATCCTGACTCTAGGCATGATTAGCCTCTTAGGCCACGTCATGCAAGAGGGCGGAGTCTTGGCTAAAATGGTTGCCCTCCTCCAGGTGACCTTGCGCAGCACCAAACTGACTATTATGCTAGTGCCCTCTCTGATTGGCACGCTAATAGTCGCCGGCGGGGCGATTATGTCTGCTCCGACGGTAGAAAAGCTAGGCGGGGAGCTCGAACTATCGCGCGAGCGCATGGCCGCAATTAATCTCTTGTTTCGCCACGCGTGGTTTTTTGTCTACCCGTTAATCCCTGCGTTTATCCTCATAACTAATATGACTGGGTTGCCCTTGTCGCGCCTCCTCGCGTGGCAGTTACCTTTGACTGTCACATTACTGGCGGCAGGGTATTTCACTTATCTGCGGGGCGTGCCCGATATAATTCCCAGTTCGCCTCGCCCAACCCGACGGGATTTTTGGCACCTGCTCTGGTACACCAGCCCGATTTGGATAAGTCTTCTCCTCACCGTGGCCGGCGGCCTGTCATTTCCTGTCGCACTCCTTGTCGGAGTCATCCTGGCGCTCTTCTTGGGAGATTCAGGCCTAGAGCACTACCCGCGCATGCTCTACCGCGGGCTTAATGCTTCGATGATTGGCGCAGGCGTAGGCATTGTGATTTTCCAAGGCGTGATGAGCCGCGTTGAGACGCTGCCGCTCCTGATTAATCGCCTGCTAGAGACGGGGCTCCCCGTGTCTGTGCTCTACGTCGTCTTGCCGTTCTTTGCTGGCATGATCTCAGCTTCGAATACTTCTGCCCTGGGCTTAACCCTGCCACTCTTGGTTCCTGCCATGCAGGCTACGGACACCGTGCTTTTGGGTACCGTTGTGGCCTACACTTCGTCTTTTCTCGGTTACTTTGGCTCCCCGCTCCACCTGTGTCAAGTGGCGACCACTACGCACTTTAAATGCCAGGTGCTACCGCTCTACCGCGAATATCGCTGGCCGGCAGCGGCAGTGATAGCCACGCTGGTGGTGCTCGGAGTAGTGATGTAGCCAAACCTCGCCTTACTTTAGGTGCTCTTTGGTTAAGCCACGCTCGCGCAAGCGTTTGCTCATCACCCCGCCTAAGTAGCCTGCTTCGGCTGCGCTGAGTCCCGCCCACCCCACCTCCCGCACCTTAGGTAGCAGACCTATTTCTTCGGCAATTTCTAGTTTCAAACGAGCTAATGCCGTGACGACTGCTTCCTTCTTAGTTTGCTTGGGCTTCACCCATCCCACCCCCTGTCATACGTAGTATGGACGAAGCGCCCATGCATAATCCGGCAACAGGCTGGAGAAACTGGGATGAACTATGGGAGGGAAACACGGCATGCGAAAAGAAATCAACATCGTCGGCATCCTCGTCGACCAACGTGCCGAACATGCGCCGGAAGTCCAGCGAGTAATAAGCGACTTTGGGCGGTGTGTTCTAGGACGCTTTGGCATCCCCTCGCCCGATGATAAGCACGGGCTCATTACTCTCGTCATGGAGTGCGACGAAGAAACAAGCCGCCAGTTAATTGGGCGGCTTGAGAGCATTCCGGCAGTATCGCTTAACCATATGCAGGTGACGCGGGAGTAGGTGCGTGTGGCATGTCGCTGGTCGCTTGTCGCTTGTGGGGAGGGTGGCAAGGTGGAAAGGTTAAAGGTAAAAGGGGAGCAACCGGTCACCACTGCGACACCGCTCTACTAAGCACGAAGCACGGAGCACGGAGCACGCTCTCTCTACCACAGCCCCTACCACTAACAGCTCCCAGCTCACCGCTCACCGCTCACCGCTACCTCCGGACTCCCGGAGGTAGCCTTTTGCTTGTCTGCCAGGCCACGATGCCAAGCAAAGCATAGGCGATGAGCGCAGTTAGGGCTATGCGCAGAGCGGCGGCGGCAAAAAAGGCTTCCGGGAACATGTTGATGAGGTTCTCGGTGGCCGGGTCTAGTAGCCATAGGTCGTTGTCGAACGATATAAGGTGAAACCAGGTGAAATAGCGCGGAAAATCTAAGATGGCTAGGCCCGTTAACCCTAAGAGCCCAATAATTACGGCGGCAGACGCTTTGGCGTAAGCCCGCAGTAGGCGTACTAGGTGTCTGCCCTTGTACGCTACGTAGACGACACACAGCGCTGCGATTAGACTCAGATTGCGCACCTGCCAACTCAAGGCATAGAGGTTTCGCACATCAACTAAGTGCAGCAGTTCACGCTCGCCGTAGAGCGGCCCGCTACGCCCGCGCACGGTAGCCTCCACATTTGGCGTGTCCCTGTGCCCGGCCAGGTAGTCGAGTAAAGCCCGGGTATACCCCATCAGTGTAGGCATATCTACCTGCAAACTCTCAGGCACTGCCAACCACTCGTACTTGCTCTCATAGAAATCTAGGTCGAAGGTTACCCAATGTAGGGCCAGTGTTACGCACAACAGCAATGTACAGACCGCGAGAAGAACGCCGAGGGCGGGTGTTAAGACGCGCAATGAAACTCCCCCCATAATCGTCTCTATCTAGAGTTCGCCGCAGTGAATCGTCTTCCTCCCTACACATTGACAAGCTAGTGCTCCACAAGCGTATAATGGGACAGGCACTATAGACACATAAAGTAAAGGTCGGTGGCGCATGACAGGTGTCATACAAGGACTTATCCTTGGGTTTATTATAGTTTTGCCCGGCATGAGCGGCGGCACAGTATTCTTAATGATGGGCCTCTACGAGAACCTAGTTGCCGACTTAGTGCGCTTGCGCCTAAAGCGTTACCTGCCTCTCTTGGGTGGCATGTTGCTCGGCATCTTCATAAGCGGCGTAATTTTTGCCAGGATTTTTGCCTTGTATCGCGACATTACGGTTACCGTCCTACTAGGCTCACTGCTAGCTTCAGTTCGCTCCGTCCTGGCGGCCTCCCCCACACTTTCCTGGAAACGCGCGCTGTTCCTTGGCGTAGGCCTAGTAGTTGGACTACTGCTCGGTGTAGAGCCGCTCGACATCAGGCAGGCGACCGGTGCTATCAATCCCTTAACGCTAATTGTCGGTGGTGCGCTCGGGACTGCGGCCATGGTGTTGCCGGGAGTCCCCGGCAGTTCTGTGTTAATCATTATGGGCATTTACGATTCGTTGATTTACGCACTAAGCGTGCTGGCTGTCGTCCCACTCCTTTGGTTCCTGCTAGGTAGCGTGGCCGGATTATTCTTGCCAGCCCACGTGCTAGATAGGCTCTACGCGCGCTATCATGACTTAGTATCTTACTTTTTTGCCGGACTTATCGTCGGGTCGTCGCGTGCCCTACTGCCTAACACTTATGACTTCATACTCGTGCCGTTCTTCCTGCTCGGCTTCGCCTTGGTATGGTGGTGGAGCGGCAGGCAAGGGCAGCCCCGAGCCGAAGGAGAGACAACATGATCAGCAACTACCTTTTTGTCGCGCTTCTAGCTGTTATGTGGCTCTTGGCCTTTGTCTATCCGTTTAGGAAGAAGCCGAGGCGCAACGTCCTGCGCCTGCTCACCTTGCTTCGCTACGCGTTCGTGTGGTGGGTGCTTGGTATGTCGTACAGATTTCTGGGCTTCCTCGTCCCGGACTTTATCCTGCCAAACTCCTTGGACTGGCTCTTGTCCTTTACTGTCGCTTTGCCTTGCCGATTGGGAGAGAGCATAGAACATGTGCGCACGGCATCCCTCGGTGGGCAGTTTGATTTGGCGTTAGCGATGGTCTTCGGGCTAGTCTGGAGCCTTTTTGGTAGCTCACTCATCCTTGCCTCTAAAGCCGCACTTAAGCGGAGGCTCGCGCGGCAGCGCGCAAGCCAAGCGACGGATCCCGCTATTTAATCAGTGGGGAGTGGTAGACAATGTGGATTAACGCAGGTCTCGTGCAAATCGACGTAGTCAAGGGAAACAAAAACGCCAATATGCAGCGCATTAGGGCGCTCATATCAAGCGTCTTCAACCGGCAGATTATCCTCCTGCCCGAGCTATGGAACACCGGTTACGATTTGGCGCGCAAGCACGAACTCGCCGAAGACCTCTCGGGTGACAGCGTGGCCTTCATGATCGACATTGCGAGGGAGAAATCGGCATTTGTGGGGGGCTCCATCTTGCGGCGGAGCGAGTCGCAGGTGCTAAACACGTTTGTACTCGTAAACGCTAGGGGAATCGTAGCTACCTACGACAAGGTGCACTTGTTTAAGCGCATGGAGGAGGACCTCTACCTTGCACCGGGCCAAAGGTTTACGACCGTTGACCTAGGGTTTGCCAAAGCCGGGCTGGCCGTCTGCTATGACTTGCGCTTCCCCGAGATGTTTCGGGAATACATCGACCGCGACGTCAACATGATTCTCTTGGTGGCACAGTGGCCAACTGCGCGTTATGAGCACTGGTGTACACTGACGCGCGCCCGCGCGATAGAGAATCAATGTTTCCTTTTAGCGTGCAACCGTGTGGGCGGGGAAACACACCTTGAGTTCAATGGTGGGTCTATGGCCATTGACCCTTGGGGAGTAATCTTGGCCGAAGGTAGTCGGGAAGAAGGCGTGGTGACGGCGGAGATGAACCTTAACCACATCAATGTTGCCCGCACGCGCTTTCCTGTTCTGCCTGACCGCCGGAAGGATCTGTACTAGAATAGCGCGCTGCCGCCCCGAGCAGACGCTCTGTAATCGCGGCGCGGAGCTCCGGAGGGCTTATTACTTCGGCGCAATCTCCATAGGTGAGCACCCAGCGCATAATCTCGTCTAATCCATCGACATCCGCGGAGAAGAGGATAGTTCCATCGGGCAGAGAGGTAATTTTCTGCGTCCGATGCCAAGCAGTTTCCGCAACAAGCCGCGAGGCCGGGGGAAAGAACTTAACGACGACGTTTTGTCTCTCACCCCGCATCATGCTCCAAGCGCAGCCTAGGTACCGATCTAGGCTAAAGTTTTTGGGCCGCACGAAAGTGCGGTCTTCGCGCTCTAGTGCTCTAATACGGTCCACGCGGAAAGTGCGAACATCTTTACGCCAATGGCAGTAACCCGCCACATACCAGGCTCCACCTTGGTGAAACAAGTGATAGGGGTCTATCTGCCTGTTCTGTTCACTGTCACGGTGTAGCGCGTAATAGGTGATGACTATACCTGCCTTGTCGGCGATAGCTACGGTAAGTTGCTCCAGCACATCCGCAAGTCGCTCGTAGTCGGCTAGTTGCCCAACGTACACGGAAACATCAGGCATTGTGTCCCGCACTTCGCGCCACTGCTCGGCGCCTAGCGACTGCTTAACTTTATCCATGGCCGTCGCCAAGTGGTCGCCATAGGGCAGCAGGTTATGCTCCGCCACGATACACGCGGCCATAAGTAGCGCGCGATACTCCTCGCTTGTCAGGAGCTTGGACATATCAGGCGGGCTTAACCGGAATCCCCCGTGACTACCCGGGCAGGCCTCGACACCTACACCTTGGCGCTTAAGTGTCTCCATATAGCGGTATACCGTGCGACGGCTACTGCCAAAGTTCGTGGCCAGTTCCTGCGCCGTAATGCGACCCTGCTGCGAGAACACTTCCATGATGTGCGCTAGTCGTTCTCTCTTCTTGCTTCCCATCGCTATACCTCCTTAAGAGCATTAAGTGCGGCCTGCACCAATACCCTACTTCCCACTGCGAGCGCATCTTCATCGAAGTCGAACTTGCCGTTATGGATAGGCGCGTCAGGCGTTCTCGGACTGCGACATCCGAGCCAGAACATGGCTCCGTTAGCTAAGTCTAGGAAATAGGCAAAGTCCTCTCCACCCATAGACGGCCGCGCCATTTCTACTAACGCTTCCTCGCCTAGCACCTCTGTCACAGCGCTACGTACTACCTCCACAGCGCGCGGATGATTGTACAAGGTGGGGTACCCAAACTCGTAGTTGACTTCTGCCTCTGCTCCAAAAGCCTCTGCGGTAGCCTGCGCTAGTTTAGTGATGCGGCTAGGCAGCGCGCTGCGTAAGGCCTCGTTCTGAGTCCGCACTGTACCGTCAAGCTCGGCTGTCGGGGCGATGACATTATAGCGCTGCCCGGCGTGGATACTGCCGATGGTTAAGACAACGGGTTCTAGTGGGTCGACTTGTCGGCTGACGACAGTCTGTAGTGCCGAAACTACTTGGCAGGCTACCACCACCGCATCGACAGCCTGGTGTGGTGCCGCGCCGTGGCCGCCTTTCCCTTGAATGCGTATACGTACCCGGTCTGAAGCCGACATCAGGGCGCCGGTTTTAACCCCGACTTTGCCAAGCGGCAGCTCCGGCCAGACGTGTAGCGCAAACACGTAATCTACCTTTGGGTTCTCCATTACCCCCGCCGCAATCATGCCCTTCGCGCCGCCTTCCGGCGCGCACTCTTCCGCGGGTTGGAAAAAGAACTTAACTGTGCCGGCAAAATCCTGGCGGTGGAGGGACAGCACTTTGGCTACGCCTAGCAACATAGCGGTGTGCCCGTCATGCCCACAGGCGTGCATCTTGCCGGGGTAACGCGAAGCAAAGGGTAGATTGGTCTCTTCGGTAACGGGCAATGCATCCATATCGGCGCGTAGCGCTATGCAGCGGCCCTCACCTCCGGCCTCGCCTTGGAGCAGCGCCAATACGCCCGTGCCGCCCACACCTTCTACAACTTCGAGACCAAAGCTGCGCAGCAGTCGCGCGACAAAAGCCGCCGTTTCTACTTCCTCATAGCCTAGTTCCGGATGAGCATGGAGATGTCTCCGCCAAGCGATTATTTCTCCTCCGACTGCCCCAACAGCTCCCGTAACATCAAAAGCCTTCATAGCATCATCCCCTCCAGCTCTAGCGGCCAACTAGCTGGTCACTCTATTCTCGTCGCGGCACGCATTTCCCTGCAACACTTCACATTCCTACCCTAAGGGTTTGCCGTCCTCGTAGTAGTGCCGCCTAAGTAGTGGACGGAAAGTCACGTCTACGCTAGGTATGCCTAGCGCCTGCAGGCGGCGGGTTATTGTTTCTGCCGTGCGGTCAAAGACCTCGGCACCGCGGTCAAAGCAGTGCACCTCCACATAGGGGAAACCTTCCTTCACTGCGCCGTCATAGATAAAGGTGGAGTCTACACATTCCAGAACGAAGTGCTCCCGTGCGACGCCCATCAGCGTAGCTAGTTCATCTACTAATCCCTTGCTTACGTCTCTCACCAGCGGTAACGGCAGAGCATAGAACTGCAATCTAGGCAAGACTTTTTCCTCCTTCTTCTGCGCGGCGACTCTCTTTGGCGCTTTGATCGGCACATTCCTTACAGGAACCGCTACACCGGGGGAGCTGCACTACTTGGCATAAGCACCGCGGACAACGCAAGCTCGCAGGGGGTACCGGGGCCTGACACCGGGGGCATGTTTCGCCGCAAGTCACCTAAATCACCAACTTAGCGACGAGGCCGCCGACGAGGAAAGCTACGGTGAAGGAACTTGCCCAGAGCAGAAGGCCCTCCTTGACGTTGCGTTCTTTAAACATTACTAAGACTGCGGCAATGCAGGGGACAAAGAGGGTAATGGTAACCATGGCCACTAGCGTTTGCGCGGCAGTAAGACTCATGTCTGCCAGACCTGCTGCGCCAAAGTCGCGGCGAATTATGCCCATAATAAACGCAGCCGCTGCCTCCTTAGGTAGCTCGAGCCAGCCTGCTGTTAGCGGTGCCAATAAGTTCTCCAAGGCGGTGAGGACACCCGTGAGCTGCATGCCGCTAATCAAGAGCGCCCCTACAGCAAACATCGGCGTAGCTTCTATGAGAAACAAGTAGGACTTGTTTAGGGTTTTCTTCATGACATTGCTCAAGCGAGGCAAACGCAATGGGGGCAAATCAATGAGCAGGTCTGAGGACTTACCCGGCAGGAGCTTGTTGAGGAAGAAGCCGATGACGACAAAGACCAGAAAGATTGTCGCCACGTAAATAGTCACATACTGCGCGCCCAATGGGGCAATAAGGCCGACTATAACTCCTAACTGCGCCGAGCAAGGAATAGTAATGGCTAGGAGTGCCACGGCAATCAGCCGTTCGCGCGAAGTGCCAAGGAGGCGCGTGGTGATTGCGGCCATAGTCACGCATCCGAAGCCAAGAATTAGCGGGATTACTGCTCGCCCGTTTAGACCTATGGCAGTCAGAGCGCGGTCTAGCAGAGCGGCGATGCGCGGCAGATACCCGGAGTCCTCAAGTATAGCCAAAAGAAGATAAAAGCCGACCACTAGGGGGAGTAAGAGTCCCAAGACATACGTCGCCGTCATAGTGAGGAGCCCAAACTCACCGACGAGCAGCGTGTGTACTGCTGTACCTTCGCTTACGAAGCGCTCTACAAACCCGCGCACCGCCGGCTCGTATATGCCTAGCATGATGGTTTCTTCGGTGATGCCGACCACCGTGCCGGCCACAAAGACGCCGATAATGTGGAACATAGCGTATAGTGTGGCCAACAACATGAGTATGCCTGTAATGGGCCTTAGCATCAGCAGCCCTAATGTCCGAGCGAAGCTAGAACCAACCATCCGCTCCTTAACTACGGTGCGGACAATTTCGTTTACGCGTTCACGGCGCGCCAGGTAGATTTTCTCCCTGCTACCGGGGGGTTTTAGGCCGTACCGTGCCGCAACATCTATGTCGTCTTCAAGATAGAGTAGCGCTTCACCGCGGGTTTTTATTCGCCCCAGAAGGCGAGTGATATCGGGTTCTAAGTACGGGCCGAGATTACCGGTCTTAGGGCAGGCCAATGCTGACTTTAGCTCTTTCAGCCCTTTACTTTCTACTGCGACCGTACCTACTACGGGCACACCAAGCTGTTTAGACAGCACCGCTAGGTCTACAACTAAGCCCTGCGCCTTGGCCTCATCTAGCATGTTTACCGCAACGACAACGGGGAGATTTAGGTCTATGCACTGTAACGTCAGGAAGAGGTCGCGCTCAAGGTGGGTTGCGTTCACTACATTGACGATGATGTCGGCGGTGAGGCAAACGTCGCGCGTCACTCTCTCTTCGTCGTTAAAAGCCGAAATTCCGTATACACCCGGCGTATCTATAAGCATGTAGTCCCCCATGCGCGCCTGTGTTAGCTCCACGGTGGTGCCGGGGAAGTTTGACACATCGACATAAAGACCGGTCAGCGCGTTAAACAGCGCTGACTTGCCGCAGTTAGGGTTCCCCACTAAGACTACGCGTTGCGGGCGACCTGTTGCTGTACGCGCTGCGCCGTGTTGCTTGCTGCTACGCATGTTTCTTGGCCTTCGCAGCGGTACGTTCGACTTCTATTTGGCGGGCAAGGTTTCTGCCGATGGCATAGCGCATGGTGCCGCGCCTCACAATCACAGGGCCATGCGGCAACACTTCTTCCACGGCAAACAACGCGCCCTCGGCGATGCCGAAGCGTATAGCCTGCGCACGCACTAGCTCGTCGATAATCTTGCGAACTACTGCCGTGTCTCCCCGCCTTAGGTCACTCATATTCATGCCCGCGCCCCCTTATGATAACAATTATCATTTTAAGTATACGCCGCGGGGCAAGGAAAATCAACGAAAATCAATGCCTTTCTAGCTGGGAAATCGCTTCTCGCGCTAGTGCATCACAGCGTTCGTTCTCTTTATTGCCGGCATGACCCTTAACCTTCACCCACGTGATGCGGTGTTTCTTGCTAAGGGCAACGAGTTCTCGCCAAAGGTCCTTGTTTTCCACCGGCTGCTTCTTACTGGTGAGCCAGCCGTTTTGCTCCCACCTTCCCAGCCAGTTCTGCTGAAAAGCGTTAATTAGATAAGCGCTGTCGCTATAAAGCGTCACCGCACACTGCGTTTTAAGGGCGGCTAACGCCTCGACTGCGGCTCTAAGCTCCATTCGGTTGTTCGTGGTTTGGGCTTCTGCTCCCTGCAGCTCCTTGCGCCTGTCCCCGCTCATTAGGACAGCCCCCCACCCGCCCGGGCCGGGATTACCTGAGCAAGCACCGTCTGTGTAGATGACTACTTCTTTCAGAGAAAACAAAGGGGACGGTTCTTTTTGTTTCACTAACTACAACTCACAATCTCGCTACCGTAGCTGCGGCGATAAAGGGGATAGCTGACTCGGGGAAAGGCGTCACACAGCCATTCTATCACAGGTTGCGTAGATGTGAACTGAAAGTGCCACCACAAGAACGGGAAAAAAAAACAAGAAGAACCGTCCCTTTTGTTTTGCCTTTGTTGGCGGGACGGCTCTAGAACGAATGTGAACCAATGTCAAGGGCAGCTATGAAGCAAAAGGCTCCGTCCCTTTTGCTTCTTTGGTGTCGAGGATTGCTTCGACGAAGGGATGCGCGCGGTTGAGGCGGCAGGCGGTGGTGGGAAAATCATTGTTGCTCGGGTTTGGCACCTTGTAGGTCTCAAGTATCCCTTCGCTAATGGCCTGCGACACCACGGACTGCGGGTCCCGCAGGCTCGCAAGCACCCTTGTGGTAACTAGCTTCAACCCGACGAACGCCATACGGGATTGCTCTAGGCAGTTAACCTTTTTTATTAGGAAGGCGAGGTCAGGTGTAATTGTTTCGCCCGCTTTAGCCGTCATCTCTTCTATGCCTAGGATGCGCTCAACAGACGAAAAGGCGTCGGCAAACTGCTTGAGGTCTTTGCTCGTAGTTCGTTCTACCCCGATTACGTGTACCTGCTTGCGCCGCGTGTGGAGCTTCTTGATGACTTGTATTACGTCTCTGTCTCCGCACACTAGGCAGTAGTAGTCGATGTCGAGGCGCGTGTAGACTAGTTCTAGTGCGTCTAGCGACAGCTCTATGTCCGCCGCATTCTTGCGCCTATCCTCTTCAGAGTTCACTGAGTATACGTGTCGCGGTTCGACCGAACGTCGCTGCAGTTCGGTTTGCAGGCCCTTGAACTCCGGGTGGTCAAAGTCGGCATACGCTAGCATTAGCACTACATGGCCTTGGCGCCCTATTAAGTTTCGCACTCCGTCGACAAGCATACCGGGCTCAAGGCTAAAACCATAGTTGTTCTTAAGACTCCAGTAGACGTTCTCGTAATCAATCAGCACAGCAATGTCTATGATCTACCACCTGCCATAAAAGTATTAACTTAGACAAAGAGACGGTTACCCGTCTCTTGTAGTTAATACTATGCCCATCTTTAGGTGCCTTATTCCGACCTAAGGAACATTTCGTGCAGGCGCAAATCCTCGGTCAACTCCGGGTGAAACGAAAGCGCCCAAATGTGGCCGGCGCGCACACCTACGATTTGCTCACGGCACGTTGCCACGACGCTGACGCTAGCGCCAAGTTTACTAAAACGCGGTGCGCGGATAAAGACTAGCGGAAAATCCGGCACACCCGCAACTTCGGCCTTGCAGGTAAAGCTGTCTAGCTGCGAACCGTAGGCGTTGCGCTCGACGGTTACATCAAGCGCGCCGAGAACAGGTTCCTCATAAGCAGGTTCTATTCTCCGCGCCAAGAGAATCGCCCCGGCACAGGTCCCAAGCGTAGGCTTCTGCAACACAAACTCCCTAAGAGGTAGAAGTAGCTCCGCCTTGTCGAGCAGGCGCCGCATGGCCGTGCTTTCTCCGCCGGGAAGAATCATGGCGTCTAGCCCTGCTAAGTGCTCCGGCAGCCTGACCTCTATGCCGATAGCCCCTAGCTGCCTGACTGCGCGCAAGTGCTCTCTGACTGCACCCTGTAACGCTAGGACACCAACTCGCACTAGTGTCCCCTCTGCGCGTAGGTAGCCGCGAGCCCGGCAATCTCAAGCCCCGGCATGGCTTCGCCTAAGCCGCGCGAAATGTGCGCCAGCCGCTCTGCATCCTTAAAGTGCGTTGTCGCCTGCACGATGGCCGCCGCACGGCGCGCGGGGTCTGCCGATTTGAAAATGCCCGAGCCGACAAAGACGCCGTCACATCCGAGCTGCATCATCAGCGCGGCGTCGGCGGGTGTAGCGATGCCCCCAGCGGCAAAGTTGACTACGGGAAGGCGGCCTAACTGCTTCACCTCTTGCACAAGTGGGAACGGCGCGCCAAACTCCTTAGCAATCGTCATCAGTTCCTCGTCGGGAGCGAGCATCACGCGGCGCATTTCGCTTTGCACTGCCCGCATATGGCGCACTGCTTCCACTACATTGCCGGTTCCGGCCTCGCCCTTTGTGCGCACCATCGCCGCTCCCTCGCCGATACGGCGCAAGGCTTCGCCTAGATTGCGGCAACCGCAGACGAAGGGGATAGCAAAGCGGTGCTTGTCGATATGGCACTGGTCATCAGCAGGCGTTAATACTTCGCTCTCGTCAATAAAGTCAATCCTAAGCGCTTCGAGAATCTGCGCTTCGACAAAATGCCCAATGCGTACTTTTGCCATGACGGGAATACTCACGGCTTCTTTGATGGCTATTATGAGCTCGGGGTCGCTCATCCGCGCCACCCCGCCCTGCTTGCGAATATCTGCCGGGACGCGCTCTAGCGCCATAACGGCGACAGCCCCCGCCGCCTCTGCAATGCGTGCCTGCTCCGCATTAACTACGTCCATGATTACGCCGCCCTTGAGCATTTCCGCCAAACCCCGGTTTAGCCCTGTCCGCATTTGTCACACAACTCCTTGACATCTATTCGGCGTATCGATACAGTTAGAACTGTATGAGCTACTCCGTCGCCAAAATTATAGTAGGACTTCTGAGATTGTCAAGGAGGAACCTGTATGTCCGTCTTAGATAAGCACAAGCCGCTCTATCAGTCTCTCGCCGAGCACCTAAAGCGCGCGGCGGCAACATCCCCCGCGCATACTAGACTGCCCTCGGTGCGTGCGCTCGCGCGCGAACACGCCCTAAACCCCTCTACCGTAGTAGCCGCTCTGCGAGTCCTCGAGCAGGAGGGTTTGGTTTACTGCCGAGAAGGGAGCGGTACATACCTCGCTCCGCGGGCTGTCTTACCCTCCGCGCCGACCGAGAAAGAAAGAGCGGACATCGACTTCACCTCAAGTACACCTTCGCCCGAGTTCTTCCCGGTGGATGAGTTTAAAGCCGCCTTTAACACCGTGCTTGACCGCGACCGCGGTGAGGCCTTCGCTTACCCCGAACCGCAGGGTTACGGTCCGCTTCGGCACAGCATTGCCGCTTATCTCGCGCAACAAGGGCTTACGGTAAACCCCGACCACGTATTTATAACCTCGGGTGCGCAGCAGGCCATTTTTCTTCTGGCACAGCTGCTGCTCGCGCCGGGCGCACTTGCTGTCGTAGAGAGTCCCTGCTACCCGGGGGCCATGCAGGCCTTTCAAGCAGTAGGAGCGCGCGTCCTCGGCGTCCCGCTCGGTCAGACCGGCTTGCGACTCGCGCCGCTAGAGCAGGCTCTGCGCCACTCCCCGCGCTTGGTGTACACCATCCCTAACTACCATAACCCCACCGGTGCAGTCTACAGCGCGGACGTGCGCAAAAAGCTAGTTAACCTCGCACGGGAGCGTGACTTCTATATCATCGAAGATGACCACATTTCCGAGCTGTACTATACACCCACTCGACCGCCCCTCTTGTGGCAGGAAGCGCCCGACAGAGTGCTGTTCGTAAAGAGCTTCTCTAAGATGTTTATGCCCGGACTCCGCCTCGGCTTTATTGTAGTGCCGCCACAGCTCTTGACGCGTGTTAACAACGCCAAGCAAGCTGTCGACATTGGCAGTTCCGGCCTCACCCAACGCGCGCTGGACCTGTACTTAAGGAGCGGTCACTGGGACAAACACCAAGCGCGCCTTCGGAACATCTACCGCGAGCGGGCAGGCGTCCTCTACGGCGCGCTGAAAAGTCACTGGCAAGGCACTGCTGTCTTTTATCCGCTGCGTGGCGGCATGAATTGCTGGATAGGGTTGCCCGAGGGCGCACGCGCTAGCGAGCTGCTTAAGCTCACCTCACAGGAAGGCGTGCTCTTCTCGCCCGGCGACGATTTTTCCGTGGCACGACAAGAATATCGCAATTTCCTACGTATTAGTATTGCAGGCACTTTCCCCGAACGCATCGAGCGCGGTATAGCGGTGCTGGCGCGCAGTTGGCACTCCCTCTGACAGCACACTAGGCACACCGGCCTGTGCGACTGTCAGCAGGCCGCTATACCCCGCACGTCGCAGGTACGGCGTGACTGTTCTAAGTGCCAGCTCTGGAGTATTGCAGTCAATACTCAGGTGAGCCAACATAACGCCCCGCGTGCGCTCACCCACCAGTTCCTTTAAGGCGACTCCGGCCTCGTCGTTAGACAAATGGCCAAAGCGCCCAAGCACGCGGTTAATGAGCATTTGCGGCCGACCGGAGTTAAGTTCCATGTATCGGTCGTGGTTGCTCTCAAAAACTAGGTAGTCGGCGTTGTGCGCGCCGCGATAAACTTCCTCCGTGACTTCACCTAGGTCTGTAACTACCGCCGCGGCGACACCGTCGGGTGCCGTAAGGCGAAACATCAGGGGACGCACTGCGTCATGCGACTTGGCGTAAGAACAGACGGTAAAATCTCCTACCTGCACTATAGACCCTGCCGCAAGGGAAAGTCCGCGTATCGCGCCGATACCCCTAACCCCGGGGGAGAACAACTCTCGCGGAGCGTACACCGGGATGTTGTACTTCGTCGAGAAAGGCGTTTTTAACTGCAGGGACTTAACATGGTCGCCGTGTTCATGCGACACGAGAATGCCGGCAAGGGAGCGCGGGGATACTCCGAGACCAACCAGACTCTGCTCTAGGCGCCTTATAGACACACCGCAGTCAACCAGTACATATGTAGAACCCCAGCCGATAAGATAGGCATTGCCGTATGTGCTTGAGCTCGCTAACGATATAACCTTCATCCGCATCACCCTGTAGATTATACACCGAGCCAGCCCTTTTTTCGACTGCTTAAGTGCCATGCCGTATCGCGTCGTTTTATTTTCCCCTACCACGCGCACTAACCCACAATAGTCGCGAGCAGCGTGTGAGACAATTTTTCCGAGGAGGTTTTGTGTCTATGCCAAACACGCATGAAATAGTCGACGCAGCACTCGTGTGGCTGGCCGGAGTTACAAAGGGTTCGCTCATTGTAATCGATGCGGCGGAAGTCGTGGTCTTTGCTAATGCCGGGGCGTACGACCTGATGGGCATTGACGCCGCCCTGCATTCGGTTGTCGGCAGCCACATTGAAAAGGTTTTCTCTTACACCGGCTATACTCGCGCCCAGTCGCCTATCCTGCGCTCGCTACACGAAGGCGTGCCTTTTAGCCAGGTGCGGACGGTCACGCCAAAGGGCGTGTTTATCGTAGACACCTCTCCGGTAGTAATCGCAGGCAAAGTCGCGGGTGCGGTAGCGCTCGGCTACGACATATCGCGGGAGGAGCGCATCCAGCAGGCCCTATATGAGATCACCGCGCACC
The DNA here is from genome assembly GCA_018335585.1 of Selenomonadales bacterium. Lineage (NCBI taxonomy): Bacteria > Bacillati > Bacillota > Negativicutes > Selenomonadales > Selenomonadales bacterium. Next base: position 106,332 of record JAGXRZ010000040.1, on the reverse strand, counting down.
TTACACAATCCAAAGCGGAAGCGTCGCAACATCGCGATGCCTTAGCTTGGCTCATTGAACACAGTCCCATCGGCATTATGGCGGTTGATGCCACCGGGTATGTAACTAGCGTAAACAACACCTGGCTAGAGCTAGTGCAGGCTGATAAGGATGCGGTCTTAGGCAAGCACTACCTGCAACTCAGCCCAAGCGTAGGGGCCGCCCTCATTGCAGGCGCACTACAGGGCACTAACGTATCAGGCACTCGCGCACACATTCGAGACCGCGTCTACGACATTTCAACCTATTCGCGACAAAGTAATGTTCTGAACCAAGCTGCGGGAGCTCTAGTTCTTGCGGTTGACTGCACCGAGAAAGCAAGAAAGGAAGCGGATCTAGCGCGCCTTGAACGTCTAAACCTCGTGGGAGAAATGGCGGCAAGCATCGCACATGAAATCCGTAACCCTTTGACCACCGTGCGCGGGTTCCTGCAGCTGTTCGCCGAAAAGCCTGAGTTTGCTCCGTACCGCAAATTCACACACCTTATGACAGAAGAAATAGACCGCGCCTGCAGCATTATCTCGACTTATCTGTCGCTCTCGCGCACCGCAGTCAGCATTAAGCCCTGTTGTCTCTCTGTCCTAATCGAATGCTTTGCCCCCGTGCTTAATTCGCTCGCCCTTGTAAAAGGCATGCGCATGAGCTACGCCCTGCGCTCACCCGCCACAATCATCGCCAACGAAGCGGAGATTAGGCAGTTGTTAACGAACCTCGTCAACAACGCTCTGGAAGCGATGACCTCCGGCGGGACAGTGTCGATTACGACGACGGAACTCGCAGGCTCTATTTGTCTAGCTGTAAGCGACGAGGGCTCCGGCATTGCAGCTTCGCTCATACCGCAGCTCGGCACGCCGTTTCTCACCACAAAAGAAAACGGCACCGGGCTCGGTTTGGCGGTATGCTACCGCATCGCCGAGCGCCACGGCGCCAAAATTCACGTGGAGAGCTCTCCGGCCGGGAGCACTTTTACTGTCGCCTTTCCTAAAGCGACGTGCCTCCCCGCCAGCAATTAGCGATGCTTATCCCGAGCTTGGCGCGCACGGTGGTCGCCTTGGCGCCGCTCGCGCCCATTCGTTTCAGCGCGAGGCCTGCCGAATGGCTTCTGCCCCGTACGGGGGCGGCGCAAAGGTGCTTCTTCTGTGATGAGCACCGGCGTGGCATCAGGCTCTTTAGTCATGATTTTGAGCGCGGCTGCCACTAGCGCGGCTGAGTCTGCTTTAGTTAACAGCGCTTCGGCGGCGCTCATATATTGCTCAATGTTGCCTTCTTCCACGACTTGCAGTAGCTTCTCCATGCTTAAGCGGCGTTGACCTTCGATGGCTTCGCTAAAGGTAGGACTAGGGCGCCGCCGCACCTTGCGTCCCGTCATCTTCTCAATGAGGCGCATAAGGTCTAGTTCGCGAGGCGTCACTAGAGTCGTGGCTTGCCCGGTGCGTCCGGCACGACCTGTGCGCCCGATGCGGTGCACGTACCCTTCGGCATCCTGCGGAATATCGAAGTTGTAGATATGCGCTACCCCCTCGATGTCTAGACCACGCGCTGCTACATCAGTCGCTACCAGCACATCAATCGTGCCGTCACGAAATCTGCGCATAACTTGGTCGCGCCGCGCCTGCGTCAAGTCCCCGTGTATGCCCATCGCGGCGTAGCCCCGCTTGGCCAACGCTTCGGAAACTTCATCTACGCGGCGCTTAGTCCGTCCGAACACGATCGACAGCCCGGGGTTAGCGGTGTCTAGCAGCAAGCACAAAACGTCAAATTTTTGTGACTCCCTGACTTCAATGTATTGCTGCTCGATGGTAGGCACCGTCAGCTCTCGCACCGGCACGGCAGCCCTAACTGCTTCGCGCATAAACTTCATCGCCAGATTCTGGATGGGCAGAGGCAGTGTAGCCGAGAAAAGCATAGTTTGACGGGCGCTCGGCGTCTCAGCTAAGATAGACTCGATATCCTCGATAAAACCCATGTTCAGCATTTCATCGGCTTCGTCTAGAACGACAAAACTCACCTGCCCGATACGTAGAGTCCGCCGGCGCAAGTGGTCAAGTAGCCTGCCTGGCGTGGCTACCACAATGTGGGGGCGAGCCTTGAGCGCGCGAATCTGCCGCTCTATCTCTTGCCCGCCGTATACGGGGAGACTGCGTACGCCCTTGACAGCGCCGAGGCGATTTAGTTCTTCGGCTACCTGCATGGCTAGTTCACGTGTCGGAGCTAGCACTAAACCTTGCACTTGCTCGACATCCATGCGAATGCGCTCCATCATTGGTATACCAAAGGCCGCCGTCTTCCCTGTGCCGGTTTGAGCTTGCCCCAAGACGTCGCGCCCGGCTAGAGCTTCGGGTATGGCGACGGCCTGAATAGGGGTCATCTCCTCAAAGCCCATGTCGACAATCGCTTGCAGCACCTCGGGACTTAGCTGTAGTTCATTAAAATTAGGCAATGTTTCATCTTCCTTTGTGTTTCACTTTGGTCTAGACTAAGGGCGCACCGGAGACTGCAAAAAACAGAGCTTCCATACGCTAGAGAGCAGTACAGAAGCCTGAATTTAAGCCTCCCAGTCACCCGTTGACGTTGCCAGTATAGCACGTCTTTAGCAGTGACGCAACCTCCGTGGAGGACGAGGGGTTGCTGGCTCCTGGCTCCTGGTAAAGAAGTGCCCGGTGCCCGGTGCCCGGTGCCCAGTGCCCAGTGCTCAGTAGAGCGCGTCGCCGCGGTATCCGTTTCCTCTTCGGGCACAGCTCAAAGCTCAAAGCTCACCGCTTCTAATGCCTCAAGCCTAAAGCCTAAAGGCTGAGTGCTGAGCGCTGTGCGCCCCCTCATAGCTCAATGCTCAATGCTCAATGCTCGCTCTGCGCGCTGACTAATCTGAGAGGTGGATGAACACGAATGGGTTTTGTACGAGGTCGGGTTGGGGGTCTCTTGGGAGGGTTTGATATCGACTGCGCCGTTGGCGCACATTCGGTCACGGGGCGCATAGGCGGCATGATGCGCGGCGCAGACGTTAACCTTAGTATTAGCGGAGACGAAATTGAAGGGCGTCTAGGAGGAGCGTTTCATGGGCAAAGTGTGTATGCCTGCATGGTGGGTCTAGAACTTGGCGGTCGGATTGGTGGGGAACTAGTCGGCAGGGACATTGCCCTGAAGCAGATTGGAGAAGAAGTCACCGGTCGGATTGGCGGAGAATACCTAGGCTTTAGTTGTGCTTTACAGCAGGTAAATGGCCACTTGGTAGGGAGGCTGGGCGGGCAGTTTGGCGGTCATGACGTAAACGCGAAAGTAGAGGACTGCCCGCCTTTACTTGCTGCGTTGTTGGTTGTTCTGACTTACCATTACTACGTGTTTACAAGGCGCTCCCCGCCGGCCGCTGCAAACCCCTAAGGGGTGCCTAGTGCTCAGTGCCCAGCGGAGCTCTCTCTCCCAGTTCATGATTCACGATTCCTGATTCATGATTGCCCCCGCTCACAGCTCATTGCGCCGCTTGACAAGGCCGCGTCTCTGCGGTACGATTTTAGTGCAACAAAATACGATAAACCTTCGGGGTTGGGTGTAATTCCCTATCGGTGGTAATGCGAAAGCTAGCCCACGAGCCACATGGCAGACTTGGTGCGATTCCAAGGCCGACGGTTAAAGTCCGGATGAAAGAAGGTACGCTGCAAGCTCCTTTTGCTTGTGCCTGCCCCGATTGCTTTATCGGGGCAGTTATTTTTTAGGAGGAATTCAAGTGAACCAAGACAATCGCCGCCAAAACTTACGCACCTTAGTGACTATGGCCATGCTGGCGGGCATGAGCTATCTCCTTATGTTCGTACTGCAGATTCCGCTAATCCCGGCTGCGCCGTTTCTTAAGTATGACCCAAGCGACGTGCCCACGCTAATTGGGAGCTTCATGCTCGGGCCTTTAGCCGGGGGCGCAATTGCGCTGGTGAAGGTTTTGCTATTCTTTTTAACTAAGGGCACGGGTGGCCCTATCGGGTCTGTGCAAAACTTTTTGGCTTCAGCAACTTTTGCCATTGTCACTGGGCTGGTATACCGGAAACTCCCTAACAAATGGGGCGCGCTGCTAGGGCTAGTCACCGGGGGTCTCGTGATGTCAGTAGTGATGTACGCTTCAAACCTCTACTGGGCGCTTGCCGCTTGGGGTGTGCCAGAGGCACAGCATGCCGAGCTCCTGTGGACGGCAATAGTGCCGTTTAATGCAGCGCGTGCCGCGTTAAGCAGTGTAATTACTTTGCCGCTTTATCTGGCGCTTGCTCCGTTCCTTAAGCGCTTTGGTCTGCGCGCCTAGGCCTTCTGCTTCCTCTGTCTTGCTTCCTATTTCTTGCTTCTTGAAGCAAAAGGCTCCGTCCCTTTTGCTTCTCACTTGAGGGCGCGGAGTGGGTTGTAGGCGGCGAAGCGGCCGATGATTTCATTGGTATCGCTAATCGTCATGAAGGCTTGTGGGTCTATTTGCAGGACGACTGCTTTAAGTTCAGCGACTTCGTAGCGCGTTAGCACGCAAAGAATGACTTTTAGCTGGGAGTGGCCGTAGGCCCCTTCGCCGTGGAGGAAGGTCACTCCCCGCTCTAGTTTTGTGTTAATGGCGCGCGCTATTTCGTCGGCAGAGCGCGAGACAATGAGCGCACTCTTGCGCCCGTGCGAGGTCTGTAAAGTATCGATGATGCGCGCTGCAACGAACATGGCTATTAAGGTATACAGTGCAGACGTAAGGTCAAACAACAGGGCACCTACCGCCACGATGATGGCGTTAAACCCCATTAGCACTTCACCAATAGAGATGCCTAGTTTACGGTTGGCGATGACGCCAATCACGTCAGTGCCGCCGGTAGAGCCACCTGCCTTTAGCACCAGCCCTAACCCTAACCCGTTGACTACCCCGCCAAACACGGCGGCCAGGAGCAAGTCGTCTACTAACGCCTGCACAGGCACAAGGTCAAGCAGGAGCGAAAAGCTCAGTACGGCCATGCTGGTCAGCAGGATAAACCTGCCGCCGATATGCTTGTACCCAAGGTACAATACCGGGATGTTTAGCAGCAGCACCATGACCCCGGTCGGCCAGCCCGTAAGGTTGTTAATAATGATGCTAAGCCCGGCAATGCCGCCTGAAAGCATGCGGTTAGGAATCAGAAACTGGTTAAAGGCAGCTGCGGACAGCAAGGTGCCAAGAGCAATCGTCAACAGCAGCCGCGCTGTAGATAGTGGCTTATTCAACTCTTCACTTCCGCTCGCGTATAGTCGCAGACTGCCAATCATAAGCTGTAGCAGTGTGCTGGCAGTATACTACCGTGCTCATGCTAGGAGGTCAAGTGTGCTTTGCGGTTGGCATGTTTAGTGATATACTCTCTCTATATCGAAGGGGAGTAGCCATAACTGGCGCGCCAACATACTGGACGATGAGTCCTGGCCGCTAGGGTCGCTCGTTAACTCTTTGGAGTTACTAGTTGACTGGTGAGACCTTCGGTGCTAAATCAGCGCCGAAGGTCTCTTGTTTTTGCGGGAGACCAGAAAGGAGCATCTCTAATGCCCACACTCGCGTTCACTGCAGCTATTGTGTTTCTGGCAGAGCTCGGTGACAAGACGCAACTGGTCTGTCTAGGCCTAGTGGCCAAGTTTGGCACATCGCGCGTGCTTATAGGAGCCCTGTTGGCCGCCCTGCTGAACACTGCGCTGGCAGTGACCTTAGGCGAGGGACTAAACCATCTCCTCCCCCTGTCGCTCCTAGAACCCCTAGCCGCACTTGGATTTATTGGCTTTGGCCTGTGGTCGCTCCGTGCCATACACGCTGAGGGCAACTGTCCTGATGTCTCGCCGGCCACGCATCATCCCCTCGCGGCAATCTGCATGGCTTTCTTTATCGCCGAGCTTGGAGACAAGACACAGCTAGTAACACTCGGACTCGCAGCCAAGCAGTCCGCACCGCTCTACACCTGGCTTGGTGCCGGCTTGGGTCTCTTTGCCGCGCAGGCGTTAGCCATTTTAGCTAGCGCTAAACTGGCGGAGTTAGTTCCGCCCCGCGTGCTAAAGAGTGGGGCAGCAATCGTCTTTATCTCTTTTGGCTTGCTTAGCCTGAGTCGCTACCTAGACCTCTCACCGCTCTCGGCTGCACCGGCACTGCTCTTGATGTTCTTACTCCTGCTCACTGCTCGGTTGTGGATTAGACACCGGCAAACGGCGCGCGCCCGCCGCTACCGCGCCAAGCAATCACGCCGCTACAAGCCCTAGAACATGGAGGAATCCTTAATGTCTGTGGCCGTAAAGGACATCCTGCCAAGACTCCCCGCGCCCTTTTGCCGCGCCGACCTTAAACGAATTACGCTTGGCGAAAGCGGTTGCTTGGTATATCGGCTGACTGAGCATGGCGCTAGTGCCATACTTAAGGTGTCCTCGCGTGCCTTGATGCCCGATTACCTCCGCCTAGGGCATCCGGAAAGCCATATTGCGGAGCATTTGTTCTACACTGAGCTCCTGCCCTTGCTCGATATACCTGCGCCAAAATTGCTTATGGGCGAACGATTAACAGACGACCTAAATTACATACTCCTTGAGGATGTGTCGCCTTACTACACGATTCCTGCCTTAGACCACCACTGGACGACTGCCGAGCTGCTTCTAGTCGTGGAGGTATACGCCGCCTTACATGGGCGTGCACCGCGGGCATTAGCTAAGCATGCGTCGCTCGCGTGGCTTAAACAAGACCCGCGTCAAGAGTTTTGCCCCGAACGTGCGCACGCTTTACTGGCCGCCCTCTACGACAATGCTTGGACTCACGCGACCGTCGCGCCGGTGTTTCTGCACCCTAGGCTTCAAGTAGTCTTAGACGGCTTGCTGGACGCCCTAGCCCATGTGCCCCCTACCCTACTGCATAACGACTTCTACCCGCTAAACATAGGCCTGCCGCGCGATGCGGCAGGCGGAGCTTTACTTATGGACTATCAGCTGCTTGGGCTTGGGCCGGGTATGTTAGATATACTAAACATCGGCTTCCTTCACCCGCAGCCACGCTTTTCTGGCATAGACAGGGACGCCGTCCTTGACCACTATCTGCGCTGCCTAGCGGTTCACACCGGCGAAAGCATAGAACTCGCGGAGTTTCGTCGCCTCTACACTTCTGCTGTCATACTTGGCTGGGCAGATTATCTGCCGCGCTTTGTACGGGCTATGCAGCGCGCCAATCTAGGTGTCGAGCCTTGGAATAACTGGCTCAGAGAGACGCTTACACGCGCGATGTCCGAGTGGGAACAAGCACTGACGGCGCAGAGTTTATAAGCGGCGGCCGGCTTCTTTGCGCAGCGCTTGCTGTATATCTGTGCGGCTAAAAATGTCCGCCACTGTCCCGGCCATGGCCTTTGCGCCAAGCGCCATACCGTCATGCGCCGCAGGGGTAATAGTGGCGTCTGCAAACTCTCGGCTATGGCCTACTAATTTGCTGTGAGAGATACAAATGTAGGGATGAATGGCCGGCACTTCATGGCTGACGTTAGCCATATCGGTCGAGCCGGCACCTGACGCTTGCGTCTCTTCTATTTCTTCGCCTAGCGCCTCCATGTTGTCCTTAAAGAGAGCGCCGAGGACGGGGTTATTCAGCATGTTCTTATAGCGCTTCGCGGTCTGCCTAAACTGCACCTCGGCACCTGTAGCTAAAGCACCGGCCCGCGCGCAGTTCTTAACTTTCTCGACCACAGTCTCTAAATAGTCGGCCTCATTGGCGCGCACGTAAAGCCTAATAACCGCCCGCTCCGGTACGATGTTTGGCGCCACGCCGCCTTCGCTGATAATGCCGTGAATGCGCACGTCCGGCAGCACATGCTGCCGCAAGGCGTTAAAGCCGTTGAAGGTCTGTATAGCCGCGTCAAGTGCATTGATTCCCTCGTGCGGTGCGCCGGCGGCGTGAGCGGGCCGGCCCTTAAAGACTATTTCTAACGCTTCGCGCGCGCTCGACGAGCCACCGATTACGTTACGCGTTGCCGGATGAACCATAAGCGCGGCATCCACATCGTTAAAGGCGCCATGCTCAATTAGAAATACCTTGCCGCCGGCGTTGTCCACGGCACCTTCTTCCGCAGGCGCGCCAAACACCACCACGGTTCCGCCCTCGCGCAGCCCTTCTCGCAGGCCGATAGCGGCCAGCACAGCCGCACAGCCGATAATATTGTGCCCGCAACCATGACCGATTTCAGGCAAAGCGTCGTACTCCGCCAGCAAAGCCACCGTAGGGCCTTCGCCTAGCTTGTACACGGCTTTAAAGGCTGTGGCTAACCCGGCATACGGCATTTCCACGCTAAAGCCGTGCAGGCTAAGCTCGCGCGCCAACCTACTCGCCGCTTGGTGCTCGTTATGCCCAATCTCGGGATGATAGTACATCCAGTCGCTGATGGCAGCCATCCTCGTCAGCTTGTCGTCTATGGCCGAAAACACAGCCCGCTTATTCACGCAGGACACTCCTCTCGCTTTCTAAATGGGCTGAATTCGACACTGAACCTATAAAACCCTGCAGTCTTTCACGCCTAAGCGCGTGGCTAAGTGTGCTAAGTCCTCCATGTAGCGGTCGTCAGGTGTAGCTAGAGACAAAGCATGCTGCTCTACACCCCGCTGGCGAAACTTAATCAGCTTATAGCGAATGTCGGGGTCAACGCTAATTAACCGACTTGTCTCTGCCACTGTGACATGATTTGACAGGACATCCGGCACGATAACCGTGCGCACCTCATACACCTTCTTGTGAGCGATAGCATAGCGGAGATTTGCCTGCACAAGGCTTGGCGTGTGTCCCGTCAGGGCGAGGTGCTCATCGTCTCCCCAAGCCTTAACGTCGAACATGAACTTGTCTACGTGTTGACACAACTCCTTGAACTCCTGCGGGTCAACGTGTCCATTGGTGTCAGCAAAGACTTCGATGTTGTTTTCCTGCAAAGTCTTACACAAAGCCACAAGAAAGGCGAGCTGAACCGTGCATTCTCCACCTGAAATCGTGACTCCACGAATAAAGTCCCTATAGCGCAAGACAACGTCTACAACTTCGAGGTGATCCATCGCCGCGACCCCTAGGATAGCTCTTACTCCATCGCTTACGGCTTGGGTCTCTGGATTGTGGCAGTAGAGGCAACGAAAATTACATCCTTGCAGGAAAACAGCCGTGCGGTTGCCAGGGCCGTCTACACTGCTAAAAGGAATTATGCGACGCACAAACCCAAGCACGTGCGTTTCAGTGCCTTTCTACTTGCCCGGTGCGGAGCTTTCGCTTTAAGACGCCTTGGTTTGCTACCGACCCTTGTCCTAAGAACACTGCCCCGTTTCGCACCTGCTGTCCAGCGGTGAGCTTTCCCATATCTGATTTCTTGACTAGATATCCCGTGATGCGGACCACGTCCGAGTCAGAGGAGTACGCCGAGAAATATCGCAGCCCATTCTTAAAGGCCCCTTTGATTATGTCCAGGACAAACTGCGGGTTGTTCTTCACAGTGGCGTCAAACGCGAAGACATCGCCAATACCCGCAGGGAAGAACCTGTGAAACGGCGCCGACTGCAGGAGGTGCTGATAGAGCTCCGGCTCTTCCCCAATCGGAATCCGACAACCGGGCGACGTCGCTACGTCAGTGTCTATGCCTACCTGAGCGTGCAGCATATAGTGCCCGTGCGAAAAGTGCAGGTGCTCATTGCTGTGCTCTCTCACTAGCTTAGAAATCTCCCTGACTATGTCCTGGCCAAGCTCATTAGCTGGGAGGCTATGGCCATATCTCTCACTTACCTCTGTAGGATTGCCCCGCAAGGAATTAACGCATTCCGCTAGCCCCACTATCCCAAACATGGCGGTGAACCGCTCCTTCTGTAGCAGCCCCTCCTTGACGAGAAAGTTGCTGGCAAAGAAGTTCGACTCCTCCACCAGAAAGCGTACGCGTTCGTCCATATAGGCTAGCATATGCGCCACGGCAGTTGGCAAGACGCTCTCGCGAAACAGCGCATAATCCTTGGCGTCTCTGGCCAGTCGAGCTAGGTTCAGGCGGACGAGAGTATAGCTGCCCCCACCTAACGGCAGGCCGTTGTAGCAGGAGGCAATTGCGTAATCTCCGCCGAAGTCGCGGCGAAAAAGCTCGTCGTTAGCAAAGCTAGGCTTCGCCGTCGCCAACGCAGTCTCGATGGCCTGCAGGGCAAAAGCGTCTTCTGTGTGCAAGCTGTACTTGAGAGTAAGATTAGGCACCGCAGTCTGCAGCTCTCGCTGTGCGCGAAGAATTAGCCGTCCTGCGGCCGAATCACGCGGTCCGAGGTTCCCGTGGCAGAAAGAATCCGGCAGCGCCCTGTCTATATGCAGCAAGAAACGCTTGATGGCCTTGTAGGCAGTAGTCTCATCCTCAATGAACGGATTTAATAGCCTGTCTAGATTGCCGACGAACACCGGGCACGTCGTTATAGAGGGCACATGCTTGTAGAGGATTAGCAGGCTGTTAAGCGCATCATGCAAATCCTCGGGTGGATCAAGCTCTAAAAAACTACTGCCGCGCGCGATAAACGAGTCGTAATCGGGGATCGCATAACGAGGACGGAAAGGCGCATCCCCTTCTCCTAGGTCGCAGATTATGCCCGCCGCACGCAGCTCTTGCACTGCCGGTGGAATATTTAGCGCATCCACACTGTTCTCTGCCGCAAGGGCTAGGGCCGATGTCTTCTGCTGCACTGTGAGTCGCGCGTCTCTAATGATGTCGTTACACTTATTCATCTTGATACGGCTCGCCTAGCGCAGCCGGCGCCGTGGCCCGCCCTACAAATCCCGCCAATACAACCATCGTAAATACATACGGGATAGCCTGCATGAGCTGCGTGGGCAAGCCGCCGCCTTGCAGACGCACCTGTAGCGCTTCAAAAAGCCCAAACAACAGAGCTGCCGCCATTGCGCCTAGCGGGTGCCATTTGCCGAAAATCACTGCGGCGAGGGCAATAAATCCCCTTCCCGCCGTCATATCGCGGACAAAGACACTCAATGTTCCTATTGACAGGTGCGCTCCGGCGATACCTGCCAGCATGCCACTCAGTATTACGCAGACATATCTTATTGCAATGACATTTACACCCATCGTAGTGGCGGCCTTGGGGTGTTCCCCCACGGCCCGGATGCGCAGACCCCACGGCGTTCGATATAAGACAAGGAAGGCGAGAGCCACCAAAATGGGTGCTAGATAGACAATCGGCGTAAACAGCCCAATGGTAGGCAGTCGCCGCACTGCCGGACTCGACCCTGCCGTGCCAAAGAAGACGTGCATCAGAAACACTGTCAGCCCCGCCGCCAGCATGTTGATAGCTATGCCGCTGACTACTTGGTTAGCCTTGTACTTAATGCTAACCACTGCGAATATCAAAGCCATGAACCCGCCTGTCAGAAGTGCGGCCAAGATGCCGAGCCACGGATTGCCGGTATAGAAAGCGACGACCACTGCCGCAAAGGCGCCTGCCAACATTTTGCCCTCAAGCGCAATGTTAACCACACCAGAGCGTTCAGAGAATATGCCGCCGAGCGCCGCAATGACAAGCGGTGTGGCTGAGCGCAGAGTGGCCATTACCAACGCAAGGTCAAGTACAGTGCCCATACTAGGCTGCTCCCTTCTTTTTACCTGATATTATGGCCCGCACAATTTGGTCGGCCGCGACAAAAAAGATGATTATGGCCTGGAGCACCACTACGATATCGGCTGGTATGTCGGTGGTAAAGCTTAGCCACACCCCACCGCTTGACAGTGCCCCGAATAAGAGCGCAGCCAGCAACACGCCCACGGGGTGATTGCGTCCGAGCAAAGCTACCGCAATGCCCTCAAAACCAAAGCCAGGCGAGAATCCGAGCGCCAAAGTGCGGTCAAACCCAAGAATGCGCTCTGCGCCGGCAAGACCGGCCAGGGCACCTGAGAGAATCATAGTAATAACGATGCATCTAGACACGTTAATCCCGGCGTATGCTGCCGCCTTCGCATTGTGACCAACCGCCCTAATTTCATAGCCAAACGTCGTGCGCCAGAGCAGGTAATATAATACCAGAGCCAAGACTAGCGCTATGACAAAACCTAGGTTCAAGCGAGCGGTGATGCCGGGGATGAAGTCACTAAAGCGCGCTAACATCGCGGACGGGAGTACAGGCGGAGTTTTAGGAATCATCTCACCGGGCATGCGTAACACTTCCACCACGAGGTACGCCAACACCGCGTTGGCGATAAAGTTCATCATGATGGTATTGATGACTTCATGAATACCGCGGCGTGCCTTTAGCCAAGCCGGGATAAGCGCCCACAGCCCTCCACCTAGAGCTGCGGCGAGTATGGCCAATGGTAAGTGCAAAAACCCCGGAAGACCAGCAAACCTACTGCCTACGACAGCGGCAGAGAGCGCCCCCATCAAGAGCTGCCCCTCCACACCGATGTTAAAGAGCCCGGCCCTAAACGGCAATGCCACGGCCAGACCCGTGATGATAATCGGCGTTGCGCGCGTCAGCGTGCCAAGAATCCTATTTAGGCTGCCAAAGGCGCCAAGAAACAGAGCAGAGTAGGCACGCAATGGGTTTTCCCCCATTACCGCGATAATTACCGCGCCAACTACCAGCCCAAGCACAATGGCGCCAGCCGGCACCAATAGCTCCTCTAGGCCCTTCTTCGTCTTATCTGACATCGCTCTGCTTCCTCTCCTCTACTGGGGGCCTCTCGTTAGGTTTTACGCCTGCCATCATTAGCCCGAGCTCTTCCTCGGTAACTTTTGCACTCTCAACGATGCCCATAATTTGGCCCTCGTAGATAACGGCTATGCGGTCGCTAAGTGACATTATCTCAGATAACTCAGGCGAGATAAGCAGCACCGCCTTGCCGACGTCGCGATGCTCTACGATACGGCGATGGATGAACTCAATCGCTCCGATATCGACGCCACGTGAGGGCTGAGCGGCAATAAGGAGGTCCGGTTCCTGATAGAGCTCGCGCGCAATGATAACTTTCTGCTGATTACCACCTGACAGGGAGCGCACGAGAACCTCGCTGTGTGGCGTCCTGATGTCAAAATCCTCAATCATCTTGTCAGCGTGCTTGGCAATAACCTCCAGATTAAGGACGCCGTTGCCGGCAAATGGAGGCTTGTAGTGGAAGCCAAAGACCAAGTTCTCCTGCACGGAAAAATCTAGCTCTAGCCCTCTCTTCTGCCTGTCCTCCGGAATATGCCCGACCTTGCTCTCTTTGATCTGACGTGCAGTAAGATTCGTTATCTCTGCACCGTTTAGAAACACTTTCCCAGCCGAAGCTTGCCTTAGCCCGGTTAAAACCTCAACTAGCTCGGTCTGCCCATTGCCCTCGACCCCGGCAATCCCTAGTATTTCGCCCGCCTTAATTTCAAAGCTCACCCGATCTAGCACCTTGTCGCCGGCAAAGTCCTTCGCCACCAGGTCCTCCACGGCGAGGATAGTTCGTCCGACTGCACTAGGTTGCTTATCGACCTGCAGCAGCACCTGCCGACCGACCATCATGTTAGCTAGTTCGGTGGGCGAAGTATCCTGCGTGAGCACGGTTCCCATAACTTTGCCACGGCGCATAACTGTGACACGCTGGCTAGTCGCCATAACCTCATTGAGCTTGTGCGTAATAAATATGATGCTCTTTCCTTGCGCGGTAAGGTTCTGCATGATGGTGTAAAGCTCTCTGACTTCCTGTGGGTTGAGTACCGCAGTTGGTTCGTCAAACACGACAATTTCTGCCCCGCGATAGAGTATTTTGAGAATCTCAACCCTTTGCTGGACACCGACAGGCAGTTCGTCTATCTTGGCATCCGGTTTGACGCGCAAGCCATAGCGAGTGGATACTTCCGCTACCGAACGGCGAGCTTTGTCGAGGTCAAACAAAATCCCACGCCGTGGCTCATCACCTAGCACGATATTTTCGGACACGGTAAAAGGGTTCACCAGCATAAAGTGCTGGTGAACCATCCCAATACCGTGCGCAATCGCTTGGTGCGGGTTCAGAATCTCTACCGGCGTGCCGTTTATCAGAATCTGGCCATCATCGGGCTGATACAGCCCAAACAGGACCTTCATCAACGTTGACTTGCCGGCGCCATTCTCCCCGATTATGGCGAGGATTTCCCCCGGATAGAGGCTAATGTCGACACTATCGCAAGCCAAAACCCCCGGGAATCTCTTGGTAATGCCTCGCATTTCTAGTATGGGTTGCATGGTAGATTCCTCTCCCGCGTCTAGATTATTCTGAGCGTACTGTGATTCTGCCGTCCGCGATTTGCTGTGCGAGGTCTGCAATTAGCTGACGTACATCAGCCGGAATGGCATCCTTCATGGCCTGAATCTTGGCTATCTGTGCGGCATCGTTCTTGAGTGCCGCTTTTTCGACGTCGGTTACAGCGGCTAGGTCGGTAAGGCCAATACCGCCCTCTTTAACGCCAAAGGAACTCATGCCAGCGGTGAAGTTACCTTCCTTGGTTGCCTTAATAGCATTAAATACAGCAACGTCTACGCGCTTTAGCATACTAGCGATAATGGTGCCCGGCTTAACCCAGTTCTGGTTGGAGTCCACGCCGATAGCTTTAATACCTTTTTCTGCAGCAGCCTCAAACACGCCTTGACCGCTACCGCCCGAAGCGTGATAGATGATGTCGGCACCTTGAGCGATCTGTGCCAGGGCAAGCTCTTTACCGCGCACGGGGTCCCTAAAAGCGGCGCCCGTAGTCCCAATATAATTGGAGATGACCGCTACATTACGGTTACGCAGCGTGTTAACCTGCTCTACTCCATGCATAAAACCCTTTTCGAATCTAGCAATAAGCGGAATTTGCATGCCGCCGACAAACCCAACTCGATTAGAAGTAGTTAGCATAGCGGCGAGAGCGCCAGCAAGGAACGAGCCCTCGTGTTCCCTAAAGACCAAAGACTTAACGTTTGGACGCTCGATTACTGTGTCTACGACAGCCCAACGTTGATTCGGAAACTCTGCGGCTACTTTGTTAATAGCATCAGCCTGCAGGAACCCTACCCCGATGATGAGGTCCATCTTTTCTTGGGCAAAAAGGCGATGGAACTCCTCCATTTGCGGCACTTCTTTTGGTTCCTGGTAACGGAACTCGATGCCCAGCTCAGCTACTGCTCTTTCTAGACCGGCGATAGCGGCATCATTAAACGAATTGTCGCCACGACCACCCGTCGATAGCACGACTCCTACGCGGAAGGCTGCCGGTGGTGGTTCCGGCGGGCGAAGCATCCCGGGGACAACGTAGACCAAAGCAACGATAAGGACTAGGGCTGCGACGACTCCGACAATTAACTTGGTGTTTCCTTTTTGCACGTCCGTTCCTCCTTTATTTTGTATCTATATATCCCGCTACCATCGACCAGACTGCGTTTTGTGTAATGCAGCTAATCTACAGCAACGCAGGAATATAAAACTTTGTTCACTCTTTGATGATATATGAACGCGGTGTCGCTGTCAAAGCTGCCGGCCGCCAACCACGCGACAAGCCACAAGCTCACGCAAAGGACACGCTACACACAGAGGACAGCGAGCATAACAAAGCCGCCGCCCATGCCAAATCAGGAGATGGTGCACTTCGCCCCACATGGCATCCGGCAAAAGAGCGCGCAGCTCTTGCTCCACCGCGAAGGGGGTCTTCCCGTCCGCCCAACCTAGCCGCTTGGCCACTCTAAATACGTGCGTGTCGACCGCGAGGGCCGGTACGCCAAAGGCGTTGTTTACGACCACGCTAGCGGTCTTACGACCTACGCCGGGTAGTTCCGTCAACTCCTCGATGGTGCGTGGCACGTCACACGCGAACCGCTCGCACAGCACGCGACACAAAGCAAGAATGTTTCTCGCCTTGTGCCGAAAAAGCCCAAGTGACCTTATTTCCTCCGCCAGCGCTGCCTGCTCTAGCGAGAGCATTTCATGCACGGTTGGGTATTTGGCAAAGAGCCTGGCTGTAACCTCGTTTACCCGTACATCGGTACATTGGGCAGATAAAACAGTCGCAATCAGAAGTTGAAATGGGCTCACGAAATTAAGTTCACAGCGGGCGTTAGGGTAGAGCCGACGCAGCTCCCGCACCACACTCTCCCACTCTGGCTTCTCGTTTACCATCTGCTAGCGAACAACACTACTAAGGCCGTCAAAGAAAAGCACAGGCTAATCAGGTACATCACCAACACTGTTTGGCGATGGCTAAGCCCCGCCTGCAACAGGCGATGGTGCGTATGCCCTTTATCGGCGACATAGACGGGCTGTCCGGAGCGTAGGCGGCGCATAATGTTGTATAACGTATCGGCAATAGGCAGCCCGAGCACGAGGAAAGGCACCAACAAGCCGACCAAGGTAGCGGACTTAAAGGCCCCTTCTATGGAAATGGCGGAGAGCGTAAAGCCAAGAAAGTAGGCGCCGGCATCGCCCATAAAGGCGCGGGCTGGATTAAAGTTAAAGCGGAAGAAGGCTGCCGATACCCCGGCTAAAACTAAGAACATAAGCAACGTCGTCGGTTGGCCCATAAAGAACGAGATAACCGCCATGGTGACACTAGCGATAGTGACAATGCCACAAGCTAGGCCATCTAAGCCGTCCATAAAATTAATGAGATTCGTTACGGCAACAACCCAAATAACTGTAACCAAGAAACTTAGGGCAGGCGACAACATCACCAATCCGCCCGAAAAAGGGTTGGTGAGGAAGTAGACCTTTACGCCGCTCGCGAACAATAGGCCCGCGGCTAGAATCTGGCCAAGTAGTTTAGGCCACGCGGGGAAATCGCCCCCGCGGCTTTTGACCCAGTCGTCAAGAAACCCGACGGCAAAGGCCGCCGTGCCGCCAAGCGTAAGTCCGAGCGCAAGCTGGCGTTCTACCGGCAGCACCCACATCACCGCAATTAGTCCTAGCCACATCGCGCCGCCTGTCACGGGCACCGGCACTTGATGCACCTTGCGCGGGTTAGGTTTGTCTACTAAGCAGTGATTGAGAGCTAGCATGCGTACGAGTGGCATCAGTGCAGTGACTACGGCGAACGCGCCAAACAAAGCCACTACATTTTGCATAAGTTTCACCCCACATTAGGTCTCTCATAATCATAGTAGGACAAACCTTAAATGTCTAGCATAAGTTTTGTTACCCAAGCCACAGCCGCAGTTTGGCAATTTCTTGCGCGTAGCCGCTATAGTCAGCGACCGGGGTCTCAAGCAGCATAGGTAAGTGTCTAATGCGCTCGTGCCCCAAGATATTTATAAAACCTGCCTGCCCAATCTGGCCTTCGCCTACAAGCTCATGTCTGTCCTTGTGCGACCCCGGCCCAAATTTGCTGTCGTTAACGTGCACACACTTAATGTGCTTTACTCCGACGTGCGTCTCCGCGTCCTCTAGCAGCCGTTCGACCTCGCGCGCGTCACGCCAGTCGTAGCCCATAGCAAATAAGTGACAGGTGTCGATGCAGACGCCAAGTGCCTCCGGATATCCGAGCTCTTTTAGGATAAAGCCTATCTCCGCGAAACTGCCGATTTCGCTGCCGCCGCCGGACATTGTTTCAAGCAAAAGCATAGTCTCAGTTCGGCGCTCGTGACGAGCGAGAATATTGTCTAGGGCACGCACAATGCGGCCCACGCCTTCGCTAACGCTTTGCGTGCCACGGCTACCGGGATGTACGACCAAATACTCGGCCCCGATAACGGACATACGCGTAAGGTCTTCGGCCACCGTTTGACTGGCAAACTCATACGTCTCGTCCTTACTTGCTGCCAAATTGACGGTATACGGCAGATGTCCGACTATCGGGAAGACGTCCGCCTGCGCCCGCAGGCTTAACCAAGTCGAAACTTCGTCCGCTTCGATACGCCGCGCCGCTCCGCCGCGGGGATTGCGGGTAAAGAACTGAAAGCAGTTAGCTCCTACTTCACGGGATAGCTCTACACTTGTCGCGAGTCCTTTAGCAATGCTTAAGTGACAGCCTATGCGCATGCGCTCCTCCTAAATTCCGTGAATATAAACCTCGCTGAAGCTCCCTTCCAAAATTTCACCCATGGCGCGCAACGTGGTAAAGGTCGGCGGCACAAAACGTTGCCTGCTGAGAGACACGGCGTCGCGCTGCACAGGCTGCAAAGAATAGCGCGCTCCGCCGCCTGTGAACGCGACGATTTCACGCATATCCGCTACCTCGTGTAACCCTTCCGCCACGGTTGTACGCAGTTCATGGGCCACGCCCGAAGCCTGCACAAGGTCAAGCGACTGCCTGATGCGGTTTAAATCAATTGTAGTACGCCCTGAGGTGGCCGCGTATTTGGCTGGGCTGTTCTTTATGTCTAGCGCTACAAAATCTAGCAAATCCGCGTCTAGCAGTGTTCTTAGTGGTTCGGGATGATAGCCGTTCGTGTCTAGCTTCACTTCTAAGCCCAGAGCTTTCACCTCGCCAAGAAATTCGGCAAGGAAGGGGGCCAGCGTAGGCTCCCCGCCGCTGATACACACTCCGTCTAAGACCTTGCGCCGCTGTGCGAGAAAATCCCAGACTGCGTCCCACGAGAGCTCCGGTTCCTCGCGTTTCACCAGCGAGCAGTTGTAGCAGTAGGGGCAGTTAAAGCTACACCCGCCGACAAACAGCACACAGGCCACTTTACCCGGGAAATCTAGCAGCGTAGTCTTCTGCAGGCCGCGGAAGCACTTCTCTTGGCTAGTCATTAGCGGCCTCCTGCCGGACAATGTACTCTAACCTGTCGGCAAACTCCTCTTTCTTACCGGGGTTCCAATTCTGCACGGGTCGATGGAAGCCAACCACGCGCGTCCAGATTTCCGCAGGTGCGCCGCAACTTGGGCAGGTGCGATGTTCCCCTCGAATGTAGCCGTGGTCTGGGCATACCGAAAATGTGGGCGAGACCGTGAAATACGGTATGCTGTAGTTCTCCATAACTTTCTGCACGAGGCGTTTGCACGTGGCTAAGTCCTCGATTGCTTCTCCCAAAAAGCCATGAAACACGGTTCCCCCGGTATAACGAATCTGTAGCTGCTCCTGCAGGTCTAGCGCATCAAAGATATCAGTGGTTAAATTTACCGGCAGGTGTGTCGAATTGGTGTAGTATGGCTCCCTGTTGCCAGGAATATACATGGCGGGGTAATTTTCGCGGTCAAGCTTGGCCAAGCGATAGCCTGTCCCCTCCGCTGGAGTGGCTTCTAAGTTAAAGAGGTCGCCTGTTTCTTCTTGGTATTCGGCTAAGACATCTCGCATGTACTCGAGCACGCGCAGAGAGAAGGCTTGTCCGCGCGCGGTAGCGATGTTCTCTGCGAGGCCTAACAGATTAGCTACAGCTTCATTCATGCCGTTAATGCCAATAGTGTTGAAGTGATTTTTCCAGTACTCGCCGAATCTCTCCTTGACCGACTTTAGATAAAATCGGCTATAGGGATAAAGCCCTAGGTCTGTGTTCTTTTCAAGCACTTTGCGCTTAATGTCTAGCGAGGACTTAGCTAGGTCCATTAGGCGACGTAAACGAGTATAGAACTCATCTTCGTTAGTGGCTAAATAGCCGATACGCGCCATGTTAATAGTAACTACGCCGATAGAGCCGGTGAGAGGATTAGCGCCAAACAAGCCCCCGCCGCGCTTGCGCAGCTCGCGGTTGTCAAGGCGCAAGCGGCAGCACATGCTGCGCGCATCTTCCGGCGACATGTCACTGTTGACGAAGTTGGCGAAATAAGGGATGCCGTAGCGTGCCGTCATCTCCATTACGGCGTCAACGACGGGGTTGTCCCAGTCAAAATCCTTGGTGATGTTGTAGGTCGGTATTGGGAAGGTAAAAATTCTGCCTCGGGCGTCGCCTTTCATCATGACATCACAGAAAGCGCGGTTAATCATGTTCATCTCGGCTTGGTACTCGCCATAGGTAGACTCACCGTGTTCTCCACCAATAATTACCGGAACAGAAGCTAAGGTCGCGGGACAATTGAGATCCATGGTAAGGTTAACAAACGGCGTCTGGAACCCTACGCGCGTCGGCACGTTTAGATTGTAGACAAACTCCTGGATGGCTTGGCGCACTTCCTTGTAGGTTAGGTTGTCGTGGCGCACAAAAGGAGCTAAATACGTGTCAAACGAACTTACGGCCTGTGCCCCGGCAGCCTCGCCCTGCAGCGTATAGAAGAAGTTGACTAGTTGCAGGAGTGCGGTGCGGAAATGACGCGGCGGCGCACTTTCTACTTTGCCCGGCACACCTCTAAACCCAAGCAACAGAAGGTCCTCTAGGCTCCAACCACAGCAATAAGGGGCCAAGAGACCAAGGTCGTGCAGGTGAAAATCTCCCCCTACATGCGCCTCGCGCACCTCAGGAGGATATAGCTGGTACAGCCAGAAGCCTTTCGTCACCTCGGCGATAACGTGGTTGTTTAGCCCCTGCAGCGAGAAATCCATGTTGGAATTTTCGTTGACGCGCCAGTCCTCGCGCGTGACGTAGTCTAAGACGATGCGCTGCGCGTCTACGAACGACTTCTTGTTCTGACGAATCTCCTCGTGCTGCAGGCGGTAACGTATGTAGCGGCGAGCAGTTTGGCGTTCGCCTACTTCCATCAGCACTTCTTCTACCGTATCTTGCACCTCTTCCACGGAAGGGCAACTTTCGGCTAGCCGCCGCTTGCTAAGCGTAAAGATAACGCGCTCGGAAATGACCTCGGCTAGCTTACGCAGCTCCGCGCGGGTGCGCTCCGGGTAGTTAGCGACAAGTGCGCTTAGGATAGCTAAGGTGATTTTCTCGGGCTTAAACTGCACAACGGTCTTGTCTCGTTTTCTAATTTCTGCAAACACGTGCTGTTCCTCCTAAGCCTTATGCACTATTAGTGGGATATCGTTGTAAGCAAGTATACTACATATTGTGCTTAGGGGCAATTGTTTGGTGGCTTGTCGCTTGTCGCATGTCGCTTGTCCCTTGTCGCTTGTCCCTTGTCGCTTGTCCCTTGTCGCTTGTCCCTTGTCGCTTGTGAGTTGTGAATTGTGAGTTGTGAGTTGTGAGTTGTGAGCATGGAGGGTGGAAAGGTCAAAGGGAAACCGAAACCGCTGCGACGCGCTCTACTGGGCACTGGGCACTGGGCACCTTCTCTACCAGGAGCCAGGAGCCAGCAGCCAGCAACCCCTCGTCCTCCACTAAGTGCTAAGTGCCAAGTGCGAAGTGCAATCTCTCCCGGCGGCTGGCGCCTAAAACACCACCCTATCCCACGGCAGCACACTCGCCAGTACAGCCACAAACGCTTCTAACCCTGCTTGGTCGCGGGGGAGGAAGCGGTTTTTTTCTGGGCTGTCGATATCGAGCACGCCTTTAAGTTCGCCGCGGTAGATTATCGGCACTACGATTTCAGACTGCGAGGCTTCGTCGCAGGCAATGTGTCCGGGGAAGGCGTGCACATCGGGCACGACTATTGTCTCGCGCCTTAGAGCAGCAGCGCCACAGACACCCTCTCCCAAGACAATCGCAGAACAGGCCGGCTTGCCCCAAAAAGGGCCAAGCACCAATAGGCCTTCTTTAACCAGATAGAACCCCGCCCAGTTAATGCGCCCTAGCTGATGCCCAAGTAGCGCAGCCGCGTTACTGAGCGACGCTAACCACTCTGCTTCGAACTCTACTAAATGGTGAAGCTCTTTGGCCAAAACGGGATAAAAATCGGGGTGTGTGTCGTCAAGTTTTTCTCTGCGGTACATATTTTTCACTCCTAGTAAAAAATAACACAACCAGCAACGGCAAGGCTCTTCTGTGTGTTGTTAATATTTACTTGTTTTCGCATCAAGAATCATCACTTACAATTCAAGCATGCAGAGCTTAAAGTTCAGTTTTGCAGAGCTAAAGCTCAGCATAGGTGACAGCAAAATAAAGGAGAGGAGACAACACTGATGAATCTCATGAAAAAAATCATTGCCACACTCGTGCTAGTAGCATCTGTCGCTGTTATTCCCCTGCCAGCCATGGCTGCCACCAGCAACGGAACCAGAGGAGTGCGCGTTGTGCGCATGGCTCTAAGCTACCTAGGCCGCCCCTACGTCTTTGGCGCTAATGGGCCGCGCGCTTTTGACTGCAGTAGCTTTACACGCCACGTGATGGCTCGCGCCGTCGGCATTCGTTTGCCGCGCACCTCGCTGTCGCAGTCTAGAGTAGGACGTCGCATCGCACGTACAGCGCTACAACCCGGGGATCTCGTGTTTTTCGAGAACACCTGGAGGCGGGGCGTTTCACACGTCGGCATCGCCATGGGTGATGGTCGCATGGTGCACGCTTTCCCAAGGCGAGGCGTAACAATAGATCGCCTCAGCCAGCGTTACCTAGCATCTAGGTACCACAGCAGCCGCACCGTGCTGCGATAGATCTCAGCCCGTCTAAGCTCGAGAGTCCTTGGCCCTAACTTGCGGCCAAGGACTTTTGTCTTTACAGGCGATCGTGAATCAGTGAGCGGAGCCGCGACAAATCACGCATATCTTTTTGCCGCAAGCGTTTCTGCTTCTTATCATAGTCGAGTTTTAGTTGGCGTTGCGCGCTAGGACTCATGACTCGAACCCCGACGCCGTTAATTACACCTGTTTTCTCTTGCGGGAAAGCTCCAGCGGGCCACACATACGTTGCGTCAACATAGCTGTCGTAAGTGACGACTGCCCCATCTTCCTCCCACAGGAGCTCCCAATCAACGCGAAGTTTGCCGCGCTCGGCAGCAAACGAACTGGCCGTAATCTCCACGATGTTGTACCCAAGCTCCTCGAGCAGCACGCGGACCAGCGGGGCATCAGATGCGAAGATGTGAAAATCGACATCCGCGTGATCCCGTTGGTAAGTACTATCGAGAGCCTCAAGTGCCCATCCTCCGCCCAGCCAAGCTTGCACACCCTGCCGATCGAACGCTTCGACTAGCTGCATGATGGCCCTTAGCTGCCGGAGGCGCCGCTTATCCATAGAGAGACCTCCCGCGTGTTTATACGCGCAACCGCATGGCTAACTCCTTAAGTATCATAGGCAAGCTGTGCGGCTCTGTCGCCGCTAACTCTGCCTCCGCACCGATTAGGGTAACCGCAATGTCTGGGTCAAACTGCCCGCCAGCTTCTCTTTGGATTACTGCCACCGCTTCGCTGACGGAACGGGCCGTGCGGTAGGGGCGTTCGGACGTCATGGCGTCAAAAGCGTCGGCAACGGCCACAATGCGCGCCCCCAATGGGATAGCTGTGCCCCTGCGCAGCCCGGGATAGCCCGGATATTGCCCTGTGGTTTGTCCGTCCCACCGTTCATGGTGGTAGAGAACAATGTCCCGCACGGCCTCATACCCGTCTACAGCGCGCAAAATCTCGTGCCCAATGCGCGGGTGCTGTTTGACATACTCGTATTCGGCAGGAGTGAGGTTTCCGTTCTTGGTAAGGATAGCCTCAGGCACCCCTACTTTGCCGATATCATGCATCAAGGAACCGAGGCACAGCTCAAACATCTGCCTCTCCGTCAGCCCAAGTTGCTTGGCAATAAAGTAAGCCACGCCCGCCACACGGTGGCTGTGTCCGCCCGTGTAAATGTCCTTTACTTCGATAGCCACCCCAAAGGCACGTGCCGTGTTGATAAGCATGTCTTGCACGCGCTCATGTTGCCGCGCTAACGCCGCGTTGGAAAGGCGCAAGGCCCGCGTTTGCGTTTCCACACGGCGCTGCAGGTAAGCGTTACTAAAGACTAACCCTACGCCTAGCGTGCCTACACCCAGAAAAAGAAACAAGGCTTGGCGCAGCCTGTCCTCGTCATGCGCCACGCGCGTAACGGCAGGGCCAAACCAACGCGCGTTAATCTCCGCCATCACACCGTGCCGATGCAAACGATACAGCGCTTTGTTAAGTATGCGGCGTAACCGCGGGTCGGCTTGCCCCCACAGCGCCATGGCGTACTCGCCCTGTGTGTCCGGCAGCGGCGTTAGGGTGTAAAACGGCAAATCTTTGGCACCTATTATGTACCTAGCTACCCAGAGCTGCTCCACCCACCCCGCGACCTCGCCCCGCGCCAAAGCAGCAAAAGCTTCGGCCGGGGTGGCCTTAGGTATAATTGTGTGGCCTTCACCGACTAAGCGTTCGGCCGTCGCCGAGCCTGCCTGCGCCGCCACGGGAAGCCCGCGCAGCGCCTCTAAGTCGTCGGCTCGTGCCTCGCGCCTAGTAATAACCGCATGCAGGGTGTAGAGATAAGGATCTGTAAACTGATAGAGCCTGCGCCGCTCTGGCGTAATGCGCATACCGGAGACAAGGTGAGCTTCCCCAAGCATCAGGCGTTCGCGCACATTTAACCACATGTCTTGCTCCACTTTTACCGGGATGAGCAGTACACGCTCTAGTTCGCGCATCAAGTCAAGTTCGTAGCCTACGGCTTTGCCCTCGCGCACATAGGTAAAGGGAGGAAAGTCGCGGTCAGCCAGGACACGCAGTTCACCTAGTGCCGCAAGATAGCGCACTTCTTCTTCGGTAAATGTGTAAGCAAGGGTAGGAAACAAAATGGGTGCGCCCCAAATGAGCACGACCGCCAGCATGACTAAGTAGAAGGCAAGATAGCTCTTGACTAACCTTGACATGTAGCCACCACCCCATCCTCCTTCGCCCTACTCCCTGTTCTAATTGTACTTATTTCTAGACAGCTTGACTACCTCCTGCTTGCGCCTGCACTACCCTAATGAATGCGGTACTTGCCTGCGACCCCTTCCGCCACGCGCAACCCATCCACGGCCGCGGACATAATGCCGCCGGCGTAGCCCGCACCCTCACCCGCAACGCAGAGCCCCAAGACCGTGCTTTCTCCGTCGCTGTTCCTGGCCATTCTTACCGGGGAGGAGCTGCGCGTTTCCACCCCGGTGAGGAGCGCCGCTGGGTGCGCGAAGCCAGAGAGCTGTTTGTCAAAAGCCAGTAGGCCGGCCTGCAGAGACGCCGAGATGCAGTCTGGCAAGCATAGGCGGAGGTCGCTTGGCTCGACGCCGGGAAGATAGGAAGGCCGGCTGCTGCCTACAGAAGATGATTTGCGGTTCTTGAGAAAGTCGCCCACCAGTTGAGCCGGAGCGCGGTGTGTTCTCCCGCCTAATTGCCACGCCTTCTCCTCCCACTGACGCTGAAAGAGGGCCCCGGCTAGAGGGTGTGTACCGCCGTAGTCTGCCGGAGATACTTCAACTAGGATAGCGCTGTTGGCTTGCCCGCTAGCACGCGCGTGCTCGCTCATGCCGTTGGTGACTACGCCGCCTTGTTCCGAGGCCGCGGCAACAACTTGTCCGCCCGGACACATGCAAAAAGTGTACACCGAGCGTCCGCTTTCCGGGTGATGGCTTAGTTTGTAGTCAGCCGCGCCTAGATTTGGGTGACCTGCGGCTTGGCCATACTGCGCTTCGTCAATCAGAGCTTGGGGATGCTCTATGCGCGCGCCGATAGCAAAAGGCTTAGGGATCATGTCTACACCACGGGCGAGCAGGGCTGAAAAGGTGTCCCGTGCGCTGTGCCCCGGCGCGACAATGACTAGGTCAGCCGGTACTACTTCTTGTCCGTTCACGATTACGCCGGACACCGCCCCCCTATCTGAGCGGAAATCTGTCACGGTAGCGCGAAAGCGCACCTCCCCGCCGCGCTGCACGATGGTCTGCCGCAGCCCCTTCACCACGCGCCGCAGGATATCTGTGCCGACATGGGGCTTGTAGCTGTAGAGGATATTTGCCGGCGCACCGGCCGCGACTAAGTCTGCCAACACTTTACGGCAGCGCGGGTCCTTAATATTGGTCGTTAGTTTGCCGTCCGAGAAAGTGCCCGCCCCACCCTCGCCAAACTGCACGTTGGAGCTTGGGTCTAGCTCTCCCCCCAGCCAGAAATCGCGCACCTTTGCGGCGCGAGCATCGACGTCGTCGCCGCGCTCGAGTAGTAGCGGGCGAAAACCAAGTTCCGACAGAATGAGCCCGGCAAAGAGCCCGGCAGGCCCCGTGCCGACAATTACCGGGCGGTGCTTAAGCCTTTGCTCCCCCGGCTGCGGCAGTTGATAGGTCCCCGTGGGCGCAAGCGAAATGTCGGGATGACGCGTCTTCTGCAGGAACTTCTGCTCGCTCGGCAGGGCAACGTCTACGGTGTAGACAAACTGAATCCTATCTTTGCGGCGAGCGTCGATAGCCTCTTTGTAGATGTAGTAATGCGAGAGGGAGCTTCCCGCAACGCCAAGCTTTTTAAGGAGGGCTGGCAACACTTCGCCGCGCTCGTCTAAAGCGACCTTTATGTTTGTGACTCGAATCATCGTCTTCTCCTCCAGATTGCTTGCCTCATTATAACGCGGACTTCGGGCAATCTCTACTTTGGCACTGTCGGCGACACGAACCCGGGGTTGATGTATTGTCTGCTATTTATTTCACATCTATTGATATTTATTTCGCAAAGTCCTTGAAAATCGGACGAACTCGGTGCACAATAGTATCGTGACAAATAGCAAAGAGATTTTGTAGGGAGGTCCTCACAAATGGAGTTTAATCTATCCGCCGAACAAAAAATGCTCCTGCAAATGGTGCGCGAGTTTGCTGCCAAGTCTATCGCCCCTTCTGTGGCCGAACGCGATGAAAACGAGCACTTTAGCCGCGAATTGTTCGACTCCCTGTTGGAGCTCGGGCTAGCCGGCATCTGTTTCCCGGAAAAGTACGGCGGAGCAGACGGCGACACGCTTACCTACATTCTAGCCGTCGAGGAGTTGTCACGCGTTGATGACGGCCTTGGCATCACACTGTCGGCCGACGTTTCGCTGGGTGCGTGGCCTATCTTCCAGTACGGCAGCGAGGAGCAGAAAAAGAAGTTCCTTGTTCCGCTCGCCGAGGGGACTAAACTGGGCGCGTTTGCGCTCACCGAGCCAAATGCCGGCACCGACGCCGCAGCGCAGCAGACTATCGCGAGTTTAGACGGCGACCACTACGTGCTAAACGGCAGCAAGATTTTTATCACCAACGCCGGAGAGGCTGAGATTAACATCGTCTTTGCGATGACAGATAAGAGCAAGGGCGTAAAGGGCATGTCTGCCTTTATTGTGGAGAAGGATACTCCCGGATTTACCTTCGGCAAGA
Organism: Selenomonadales bacterium; assembly: GCA_018335585.1. NCBI lineage: Bacteria > Bacillati > Bacillota > Negativicutes > Selenomonadales > Selenomonadales bacterium. Next base: position 79,264 of record JAGXRZ010000040.1, on the reverse strand, counting down.
AGGAACACAAAATGGGCATCCGCACTTCGATAACGACGGAGCTTATCTTCCAAGACTGTCGCATTCCCAAAGCCAACCTGCTTGGCAACGAAGGCGACGGCTTCAAGATTGCCATGACCACGCTTGACGGCGGGCGCATCGGTGTGGCCGCGCAAGCGCTTGGCATTGCCCAAGCTGCTTTAGACCACGCCGTAAAGTACTCCAAGGAACGGGTGCAGTTTGGCAAGCCCATTTCCCACAACCAAGCTATTGCCTTTATGTTAGCAGATATGGCCACCCAAATTGAAGCCGCCCGGCTCTTAACCTATCGCGCCGCGTACCTAAAGGACATGGGCCTCCCCTATGCCAAGGAAGCTGCCATGGCTAAAATGTTTGCCTCGGATACGGCCATGAGCGTAACAACCGATGCCGTGCAAATCTTTGGTGGCTATGGCTACAGCCGCGAGTACCCGGTAGAGCGCTTAATGCGTAACGCCAAGATTACGCAAATCTATGAAGGAACGAATCAGGTGCAGCGCATGGTCGTGTCTAGCGCCCTCTTGCGCGACAGCAAGTAAATACATTTACCATCACCGCAAGGAGGACAAGCATGGAAATCGTCGTCTGCATTAAACAAGTGCCCAATACCACGGAGGTTAAAATAGACCCGGAGACAAATACGCTGATTCGCCAAGGCGTGCCGAGCATCGTTAACCCCTTCGACAAAAATGCCGTTGAGGCGGCGCTTCGCCTGCGCGAGCAGCACGGGGGCAAGGTGACCGCACTCTCCATGGGGCCACCGCAGGCCGAGGAGGCGTTACGCGAGTGTATCGCCATGGGTGCGGATGAAGCCATTCTAGTTAGCGACCGCGCCTTTGCCGGGGCCGACACTCTAGCCACAAGCTATACATTAGCCGCCGCCATCAGGAAAATGGGCCGGTTTGACCTAATTATCTGCGGCAAGCAAGCTATAGACGGCGATACGGCGCAAGTCGGGCCGGAAATAGCCGAGTGTCTGGACATTCCGCAAGCCACTTACGTCTCCCGCATTGATATTGGCGGCAAAACCGCGCGCCTTGAGCGCGAGCATGAGGAAGGGATTGAGGTCATTGAGACCTCACTGCCCCTGCTTATCAGCGTGGTTAAGTCTATTAACGAGCCGCGTCTGCCGACTGTAAAAGGCACGATGAAGGCAGCGCGCAAAGTAATTCCTGTCTGGACAGTTAACGACCTCGATGTGGAACACAAGCGGTTGGGACTTAAAGGCTCGCCCACCCAAGTTGTCCGCATCTTTACCCCAAAGCAGCGCACGCAAGGCGAAATAATTTACAAAGACACGGCGCGGGCGGCAGTGCTTGAGCTGCTTGGCAAACTAGCCGAAGCCAAGCTAGTTTAAGGGAGGAGAGCGACATGACGATTAGAGTAATTAGCGACGAATGTATTAGTTGCGGCATTTGCCTCCCAGCCTGTCCGTTTGGGGCGATTGTGTGGCGAGACGACAAAGCTTACATCGACGAAAGGTGTACGCTTTGCGGCGCTTGCGTGCCTCTCTGCCCGGTGACCGCGATTGTGCGTGAGGACGAAGCGCGCGAGGTTCTAGTTGACAAGAGCGCTTACAGCGGCGTGTGGGTATACATGGAGCGCGTCGGCGACAAGACGCGCAGCGTCGGGCACGAGCTGCTCGGTCAGGGCAGGCTGTTGGCTGACACGTTAGGGCAGGAGCTTGCGGCTGTGCTGCTAGGTGAAAACTTAGACACGCTCGCACGCGAAGCTATCGCCAGCGGCGCTGACAAAGTCTATCTAGTAGAAGGTCCTGAATACAAGCATTATAGCACCGATGCCTACACCATCGCCTGCGTCGACTTGATTAACACCTATAAGCCCTCGGTGGTGCTGCTTGGCGCGACGACCGACGGGCGGGACCTTGCACCGCGGGTAGCCGGACGCTTAGGCACCGGGCTTACCGCCGACTGCACCGGGCTTAGCATCCAAGCCGAGACCGGGCTCGTTGAATGGACGCGACCCGCGTTTGGCGGCAACATTATGGCAACCATCCTCTGCCCCGACCACCGCCCGCAAATGGGCTCGGTCAGGCCAAAGGTGTTTAAGCGCCCGGCAGAGAACTACAATCGTACCGGGGAACTTGTGCGCGTCACAAGCAAAGTAAAGTGGAGTGACATTCGCACGAAACTGGTGGACGTAATTCAGGTGACCACGGCGAGTGTCAACCTCGAGGAAGCAGAGGTCATCGTTTCCGGCGGGCGCGGCATGGGCAGGCCAGAAAACTTTGCCTTGATTGAAGAGCTGGCAGAAGTGCTAGGCGGCGCAGTCGGCGCTTCCCGCGCGGCTGTAGATGCTGGCTGGAAACACGCGCTACACCAAGTTGGTCAGACCGGTAAGACCGTCGGCCCCAAAATCTACATTGCCTGCGGCATCTCCGGCGCGATTCAGCACCTTGCGGGGATGTCCTCCTCGGACATCGTTATCGCCATAAACAAAGATGCGGACGCGCCCATCTTTAAGGCTGCCGATTACGGCATCGTCGGCGACGTGCTAGATGTTCTGCCCGTCCTAATCGAGGAGCTACGCAAGCTGCGCTCGGCGTGACTTTGGAGGACAAGAATAACGAGGAGGTAATAAGTTAATGATTCGAGATGTAAAGTTTGCCGACATCAAGGTAGGCGACACGGCCTCTATGTCTAAGACCATCAGCGAGTACGACGTCTACGCTTTCGCCGGCCTGACGGGAGATTTTAACCCCGTCCATGTTAACGCCGAGTTCGCGAAGGACACTATGTTCAAAGGTCGCATAGCGCACGGCATGCTCTCGGTCGGGATGATTTCTGCCGTCCTCGGCACTTCACTCCCCGGCGTAAACACCATTTACCTCGCGCAAGAGCTCTCGTTTAAGGCCCCGGTAAGGATTGGCGACACTGTCACCGCCACAGTGGAAGTCCTAGAGAAAATCGAGGGAAAGAACCGCATTGTCCTTAGGACCACCGCGACCACGCAAGACGGCACGTTAGTTATTGACGGCAAAGCAACCGTCATGAAGAAGTAGTATTTTTCTCTTTCCCCTCATCTACACTCATTTGCCCCGCCGCGTACCACGGCGGGGACTTTTTATGTGTTAATGTTTACCTAAGGTTAACTTCTGTTTGATGCCGGCTTAATCTTTCTGCGTTAGCATTTGCTTAAGCAAAGAAACAGGAGTGAGTACATTGCTTTCGGGAACGCACCAGCGCGTCGGTCTCGCCATACTTAGCGCCCTGCAATCGCGGTCGGAGGTCTGCAAAATATCGGTGGATGACTTCCTGTTTGGCTGTATCCAACCGGACTTTTCGCTTGGTGTCTTCTATACTCCGCATATAAAGGAGAAATCCTTCGCCTTTGTGCTGCGCGCAATTGCCGAGCTAGCCAACAACGTGCTTCCCATCGACAACACCGCGCGTGAAACCTTCGCTACGCGCCTCGGCGTGGTCATACACTTTTTGACGGACTTCTTCTGCGCCGTGCACAACCAGCGGCAGGACGACTCCCTGCCGCTACACTTTGCCTATGAGGCCAACCTACACCTCGTAAGCCGCACTATGCCTTTAGACACCCTAGCGCAAGAATCGCTAACCGAGCTAAAGCATGGTACCCTGGCGACAGTCGGTGACCTAGAAAGTCACCTCGAGCGGCTACATCGCCGCTACCTAGCTACCCCCATGTCCCCGCAGGCCGACCTGCGCTTTGCCCTAGCCGCAGGCACTGCTGCCGCATATTACGTGTGTAGCGCAAGTATCCGCGCGGCTGTGCAGCCAGCTGCGTAGTCCCCTAGGATGTCGCACTCCTCCGTCCCTCAACTCCACTCCTCCGCCTCTCTCTATCCCGCAACAGCATAACGTACCCACCGATAGCTATGGGAATGCCCATAGCTATTATTGTTGCGCTGCCGGGGAAAAAACCGTACCGTTGCCAGACGAAGGCCAAGGTAGTAAGTAAGCCCACTACGCTTATAATCGGGACCGGTCCGATGAACGGCAACCAGCGGCGTATAGGCGTGCGCTTATAGAGCGCGAGCATAAGTAGCGCCGGAATCAGCCCCAGCGCAAACTCCAACGGGTAGTGGTAGATAATCACGCCAAATGCCGGTGCCAACCCGCCGCCGCCGCGAAAGGAAAAATAGATTGGCCAGTTGTGCCCTGCCACTACCGCCATTGCACTAAGCATCACGACAATTGGGTCGCCTGTAAGCGTGTGAGCGAGATAAGTTGCCGCTACCCCCTTTAGCGCATCAAGGACGCCTACCATAAGCCCAAAGCGCCAACCAAACTTGCGAATGGAGCCTGTGCCGCCGGGATTATCTAAGCCGCGGATGTCAACGCCTTTAAGCCACTTGCTTAAAATCACGCCAAACAACAAGGAGCCACAAAGATAGGCCGCTAACACCGCGACAAGTGCATCAACCATCTATTCCTTCCTCCTCAAATTCCTAATTGGTTCACTGTAAGCATATCAATGAAAGAATACCACAGCAATGGACTGTCAAAGGAGGGCTGGCGATGCCGTTTTTGGTGATTGACTTTGTTGCCGCCTATTGGGTAAATATGTTGGTTGGGCTGCTGTCTATAGCTATATCTAAGCTTCTGTGTGACGAGTTCGTCTTTCGGTACCCGCGAGGCGCTAAGGCACGGTTAGCGCGCTTGGTGCTCCTCGCCTACTTTGCGCTCTTCTTCTACTTTGTTTCATACTATGCTATCACCGCAGTCAGGCAAGCCTTTTTATGACGGAAACTTCATATTTGGCCCGCGTTAAAAGTAACAAAAAATTCACGGATTAGAAGTGCGAGAATTATAGCAGGATTCCAAATTAGCATGTAGAATAAAGCGAGAGCAGTCTTATTCTTATCATCTTTAGGAGGTGGTTTCGGCCACTACATAGGCTTTTTCCTAGATGCCCAACAAAAGAAAAAGGAGTGAAGAAAGTTGCTAAGAAAATCTCTGGTTGGTTTTGCCGTGTTGGCAATGGTGGCGACGATGTTCTTAGGGCTACCCCTAGCCCAAGCTAACACCCCCATTCGCGTAACGATTAACGGCGCTCCCCTGACGATGGACGTAGCTCCCACCATTCAAAACGGCCGTACTCTCGTGCCGATGCGCGCAATCTTCGAAGCGCTTGGCGCTCAAGTACACTGGGATGACGCCACTAGCACCATCCGCGCCTACCGCCGCGAGGACGCCATTGTCCTGCAGCTTGGTAACCGCACGGCTTGGGTGAACGGCCCCTCCCGCCAACTCGACGTAGCCCCGGTAGCCGTCGGCGGCCGCACGATGGTGCCGCTCCGCTTTGTAGCTGAAGCCCTAGGTGCAGAGGTCGCTTGGGTTGACGCTACTCGCACCGTAACCGTACAACATACCCCCTACACAGCAAAGCCAATCGGCGGCACTATTACTTTTGGTGCTATATCCGAGCCTGTTATTCTAAACCCGATTCTGAGCACAGACACCGCTTCATCAGACATCCATGGTTGGATTAGCTATGGCCTTGTCCGCACAGCAGTGGACTTGACGGTGCGCAATTCTATTGCTGATCGTTGGTCGTGGGATCAGGCTAGCCTCACTTGGACCTTCTGGCTGCGGCCGGATGTCCGGTGGAGCGACGGTCGTCCGCTTACCGCGCGCGACGTTAAGTTCACGTATGACACTATCCTGCACCCTGACTATGACGGCGTGCGTCGCACTAACGTGCAGCATGTTGCCGAAATTACTACCTCAGGCGACCACATCGTGCGCTTTAGAATGCGCCAAGTAGACGCGCCCTTCCTCCTTAACATTGGCCTTGGGATTATCCCCCACCACATCCTCGGCAACGTACCTGTGCGTGAACATCGCGCACACTCCTTTAGCCGCCAACCGATTGGCGCAGGTCCATACTTACTCGACCGTATTATCCCCGGGCAATTCGCCGCATTGCGGCGTAATCCACATTTCTGGATGGCTCCTCGTCCTTACATCGACCAGATCGTCTTTAGGCGCTACGCCGACATTAACGTTATGCAGGCAGCGTTTGAAGCAGGCGATATCGACTGGATGACTATCACCCCCGATGCAGTTGACCGCGTACGACGGGAGATGGCAACCCGCGCTAACTTCCGCGATATCCCCAACCACGGCTACGACTATATGTCGCTCAACCTTGAGAACCCAATTCTGCGTGACCGCCGTGTACGTGAGGCGCTGAAGCTTGCTCTCGACAGGCCCGCTATGGTTAGGAGCATTCTTAATGGTCTCGGCACCGTAGTTAACTCCCACCAGATTCCAACTACTTGGGCCAGCGGCGCGGCAAACCTCAACACCTATGCCTTTAACCAGACACGCGCCCGTCAGTTGCTTGATGAAGCCGGCTGGCGTATACCCGCCGGGCAAACAATGCGCCGCCGCGACGGTTCCCCCACCGGCGATCCTATGCGCCTCGGCGTGCAATGGAACACCGGCAACGCCATTCGCCAGGACACCGCCGCCATGGCTGTAAGGCAGTGGAGAGAGATTGGTGTAGACGCGGCCGACCGTCCGACTGAGTGGTCGGTTATGCTTGATGACCTCACTCTCAGCCGCTTTGAGGTCGTCATCATTGGTTGGGCGCTTGGCCTTGATCCCGATCCGTTCCCCTTCTTCCATTCCTCTCAGGCTGTACGTGGTGCTGACGGTCATATCCGCGGGTTCAACCGCCAGCCATTCGTCAACGCAGAAGTAGACAGGTTGCTTGAGGCTGGTCGTCTTACAGTCGACGTGGCCGAGCGCCGCGCCATGTACCAGCAGGTTGACCAAATCCTTAACCGTGAACTGCCCTACATCTGGCTGTGGCAGCGGACACTGGTTCGTGGTGTCGCAAAGCGGGTCGACGGCATCATAGAGTCGCCCATTGGCACGATCATTGCAGAGGCCCGTTTTATTAGAAGGTAGCCACTTCTGCGAAGGGGCAGAGCTACGCTCTGCCCCTCCTTTGTGCAAATCTATACCTAGGAAGGAGCTTTGAGCTTGGGACGCTATATTGCGGGGAGACTCCTCCAGTCAATCTTTCTCCTTATCGGCGTATCTATCTTGACCTTCACCATTATCCAATTGGCCCCAGGTAGCTTTGCCGATATGGTTGGTGAGTCTATTGACGCTACAGCTGAAGACAATGCACGCCTGATAGCCTTGTGGGGTTTAGACCAACCCGTTCACATCCAATATTTCCGTTGGTTGCGGAATGTTGTGAGCGGCAATTTCGGCCACTCCTTAATCACGGCGCGACCAGTCTTTGATATGATTATGGAGCGCATGCCAGCGACCATTGTTCTGAATCTCTTGATTGTGTTCTTTGTGTACCTAATTGCTCTGCCAATAGGCATCATCTCCGCTGTGAAGCAGTATTCATGGTTTGACCATATCATGACCTTCATGGCTTTTATTGGGAGCGCTATGCCCGGATTCTTTTTTGCGATGATGCTTATCTATTATGTCGCGATGAATGTTGAGTTCATTCCTATTTCTGGTTTGGCTACGTTTGGCGTAGAGTGGGGCCAAGTACCCTTTATGGAGTGGTTTAGCGACCGACTGCGCTATTTGATCCTGCCTCTGACTGTCGGCGTATTTGGAGGTTTGGCAGGGCTTGTCCGCTTTATGCGCGCTAGCATGCTCGACGAAGTTAACCAAGACTATGTGCGCACAGCGCGGGCCAAGGGTTTGTCTGAGCGCGTCGTAATCTTTAAGCATGCTCTCCGTAACAGCTTGCTGCCTATTGTAACTACTCTTGGCTTTACATTTAGCGGCATGTTGGGTGGGCAGATTGTAATCGAGAGTATATTTGCTTGGCCTGGCGTCGGTCTGTTAGCGTTAAGTGCGATATTCACGCGAGACTACCAGGTTATTATGGCCTTTAACCTCATGGGGGCGACCATGCTAGTGCTTGGCATGCTCATTGCGGATATTCTCTACGTTGTGGTTGATCCACGCATTAAGTATTAGGTAGGTGACATAATGGCTACGGCAAACCCACAGGTGACAAAACCTTTTACCGGGATGAGCGCGAAAGAAGAAACCTTCTGGTCACTTACCTGGTACCGCTTCCGTCGACATAAGTTGGCTATGTTCTTCACCGGCGTCTTAGTGTTGCTGTACTTTATCGCCATCATCGCCCCCTATATCGCACCGCACGACCCCATGGCCATCCACGTCGGCGGCCGCTTTGAGCCGATGAGCCGCGAATTCCCTTTCGGAACTGACCGTTTGGGTCGCGACCTCTACAGCCGCACCTTGCATGGCGCTCGCATTAGTCTAATGGTAGGCTTTGTAGCGGCCGGCATTGCCATGTCGCTTGGGACTTTAGCAGGCGCAGTGGCTGGCTACTTTGGCGGCGTAATCGACGATGTGATTATGCGCATCTGCGAAGTTATGATGGCTATTCCCACCTTCTTCTTGCTACTTACCGTAGTAGCTGTGTTTGAGCGCAGCTTGCTCAATATTATGTTGGTTATCGGGTTTACGACGTGGCCTTCTGCGGCGCGTCTGGTGCGCGGACAGTTCCTATCCTTACGCGAGATGGACTACGTTGAAGCGGCACGCTCGGTAGGGGCACGCAACTCGCGCATCGTCATGCAGCACATTCTTCCAAACTGCATGGCCCCCATCATTGTATCGACCACGCTTCGCGTCGGCGGCGCTATGTTGACCGAAGCCGGGTTGGCCTTTATTGGCCTCGGCGTAACAGACCCTCCAAGCTGGGGCTCCTTAATGGAAGCCGGGCGCCATACGCTACGCTTTGCCCCGCATATGACGTATATCCCCGGCCTGCTAATCTTCCTTACCGTCTTGGCGTACAACTATATTGGTGATGGTTTACGCGATGCGCTCGACCCGAAACTTAAATAGTCGCCAAGCCGCTCTAGCGCTGGTTGTACTCGTACTGCTGTCAGTCGCCATGCTTAGTACAACTGCCCATGCGGCAGCTCCGTCAGCTTGGCCGGATGGCTGGTCACGCGAACAAAGTGTCATTGAAGCAAGGCCGCACTACGGGCACCTCAGCGCTCCGGCTGGGTTCGACAGCCTGTGGTTAGCTTCGGTGGGTTATCAGGGGCCTGCAACCGTACTTCAAGTTACACTCTTCAGCCTAGAGAGAAATGCGGCCGTGACCAATATCACGCTCCCCGTAACACACCTATTGCGCGGGTTCACCTTGCTAGAATCTGATGCCGGACTATCTGTGTTTTGGATAGAGCGGCAAGAAGGCATCGAGAGCACTCTACACAGGGCAAAGTTGGACACAAATGGACAGCTTTTGCGGCAGGACATCCTCTGGCGTACCCCGGCACTTGCCGACTCCCCTGCCGTAGCCGCCGCCGATGACGACACATTTTACATCGCACTGAGTGCCGCGATTGACGGTCACCACGCGATTCATCTGCTGAGTTTCACGTCCGGCAGCGAAACACCTCTGGTGACACGCCTCACCACGCCGGATGAGCTGGCTACCGTACCTACCATCGCCCTTGCCGGCGATAGACTGCATTTGGTGTTTCACAGGCATCGACAGCATCTCTCTTGGGCGCGCTATCACCTCTATGAACTGCCCATGCTCACACGTTTAGCCACAACCGAGCTTGGAGCGATACCCCAAGACTATGAGCACGCACCTACGCTCCTCGCCAACCCTGACGGATCAGTTTCAGTGATCTGGCAACGTATGCATGTTACCCCAGCACGCGTCATCCCCATGGAACCGGTACAGGGACGATTGCTTAACGGTGAATGGGTAGAGCCACTTAGCAGCCTCATACATTTACGTGGTCGAATTCTATCTGCACGCGGAGCCCGTAGCGACGATGGGCGCACCCTAGTGGCCGCCATGGTCGAGGTGGGTCGCGCTTGGCAGGTGAAGAGCATTCTTAGGGACGGTGCAGGCAATACAGTGCGAGCCGGATATGCCACGATAACGCGTGGCCATGCCTTAGGTGCGCGACCGCTGTTAGTGGGTAATGTCGGCGTCATATCCTTCTTCAGCCACGACAATGCCGGACGTTCCCAGTTGTATGTCGTCCAGACCGCTACGCCCGCACAGCGCACGCTAGCTTTTCGCGTTGGCCTGAATCCGCATTCCCCATGGGCTGACGCTCTGTATAAGTACATGAGCCTGCTCACCGGCGCAGTGTTTGTCGCCTTTGGCGCAACCGGCGCTATGGCAATTAGCTTGGTCGCAATTTGGTTGATGAGCCACTTTGGCCTGTTTTCATCCAGCAGACTTGGCAGCTACTTGCGTCTTGCCCTGCAGTTTGCGATTATCGTTGCGCTGAAAGAACCGGGAAGCCTGCTGTACTTTGGCGCGGTAATGTTGCCGGGTTGGACGGCGGTGGTGTCGTGGCTTGCGGCAGCCTCACTTACCGTGGCCGTAATTCACTTGGCAGATATGCCCGCAGACGATTTCCTTACCCTCTCGTTTGCCGGCTTGCTGTTTGTGATAGGTGATTCCTTTACTAGTTTGTTTATGGCGGGGGTGGGGCGATGGTAGAGCAACTGACGAAGTGCGTGCGCATGGTCGCATGGTTGATTGTCCTCACTCTACCCATGTTAGTTGGCTTTTTAATGGTCTTCTTTTCGGTGCAACACCAGGGCCTCGCCATTAACTTCCGCCCTTGGTATATTATAGTGGTAGTCGTGTTGTTTGTTCTAGCAGTAGTAGATGCGCGTTATCGCAAATGGGTAGCGCAGCGAGAGGAGGCCCGTAATGTCTAGTCCCATGCTTGAAGTTAAAGATATCCGTACCGCGTTCCACATTCGCGAAGGAATCGTCCCCGCAGTTGACGGCGTATCCCTGCACATTGACAAGGATGAAACGTTAGCCGTAGTGGGCGAGAGCGGTTGCGGCAAGAGCGTAACGGCGCTGTCAATTATGCGCCTAATTAAGAGCCCGCCCGGTAAGATTGAGCGCGGCGAGATTATCTTCGACGGCAAAGACCTGCTTAAGCTAAGCATAAAAGAAATGCGCGAAATCCGCGGCAACGACATCGGCATGATTTTCCAAGAGCCGATGACCAGCCTTAACCCTGTCTATACGGTGGGCGACCAAATTGCCGAGGCGATAATCCTGCACCAAAAGGTATCTAAGAGCGAGGCGCGTGCGCGCACGGTTGAAATGCTGCGCAAAGTTGAAATACCACTTGCCGAGCGCCGCTTTGACGAGTTCCCGCATCAGCTTTCGGGAGGCATGCGGCAAAGAGTGATGATTGCCATGGCGCTCTCCTGTAACCCTAAGCTTTTAATCGCGGATGAGCCGACAACAGCGCTAGACGTGACTATTCAAGCGCAAATTCTCGACCTGATGCGGGGCCTGCGCAAGACGCTCGGCATGAGCATCATGCTCATTACGCATGACCTCGGCGTAGTCGCGAGCATGGCTGACCGCGTGGTCGTTATGTACGCAGGTAAGGTTGTGGAAGAAGCTACAGTGCGCGACACCTTCAAGAAACCGATGCACCCTTATACGCACGGTCTACTTGATTCTATCCCGCACCTCGCGCGCGAGGTCGAGAAGCTGCACGTTATCTCCGGCACGGTGCCAAACCTCTTGTACCTGCCGGAAGGATGCCGCTTTGGGCCGCGCTGCCCCTATGTACAAGACAAGTGCCGCGCCGAGCAGCCGACACTGGTGGAGGCTGCGCCCGGGCACAAAGTTAGCTGTTGGTATCCTATCAGGGAGGCAAGGGGGTAGAGCGTGATGGCAATGAGACTAGAGACCGATTCACCTAATCTCTTAGAAGTTAACAATCTTGTAAAGCACTTCCCCATTAAGGGCGGCTGGTTTGGCAAGCCCAAGAACTACGTCCGCGCTGTCGACGGCGTAAGCTTCTTTATTCGCAAGGGAGAAACACTAGGGCTCGTCGGCGAGAGCGGCTGCGGCAAAACAACGACGGGGCGCACTATCCTGCGCTTACACGAGCCGACCGCCGGTCAGATTCTCTTTGAAGGCACTGACCTGCGCAGGCTGCGCACCGAAGAACTGCGCAAGAAGCGCAAGGACCTCGGCATCATCTTCCAAGACCCATACTCCTCGCTTAACCCCCGCATGATGGTAGGCGATATTATCGGGGAGCCGCTCTTGGTGCAGGGAATGACGAATGTTCGGGAGCGCACGGAACGCGTGCACGCTATGCTTGAGGAAGTTGGCCTAGCGCCATACCACTACCGCCGCTTCCCGCACGAGTTTAGCGGTGGACAGCGCCAGCGTATCGGTATTGCCCGCTCTGTCATCTATAACCCGAAGCTCATTGTCTGTGACGAGCCGGTATCGGCCCTTGACGTTTCTATCCAGTCACAAATTCTAAATCTCTTAAAAGAGCTACAGCAGAAGCATGACCTCACGTACCTCTTTATTGCCCATAACTTAAGTGTCGTCAAGCACATTAGTGACCGGGTAGGGGTTATGTACCTCGGCAAACTCGTGGAGCTTACTACGTCAAGAAACCTCTACGCGCAGCCGACTCACCCGTATACGCAGGCGCTGCTTTCGGCCATTCCCCATGCCGACCCGGATATGAGCATGGACAGGCAAAGGCTCAAAGGGGACGTGCCAAGCCCGGTTAACCCGCCTTCCGGCTGCCGCTTCCACACGCGCTGTCCGATTGCGGTAGACCAGTGCAAAGTCGACGACCCCGTATGGCGCGAAATTCGCCCCGACCACTTCGTGGCCTGCCACCTAGCAAAGTAAAAACAAAAGAAAAACAAAAGGGACGGTTCTCTGTGGAATCGTCCCTTTCATCCGTCCTATCAGAGCAATCCGGCCTATCCGGATAAATTCGTTCACCCCGATATCATATCCTGTAGCTCGCGCAGACTAATCACCGAGACCCCCAGCGACTCGGCCTTAATGAGCTTCTCCCCGGCCTTTTCGCCTGCCAGCAGATAGGTCGTGCGCGCGCTGACCGAGCCGCTTACAGTGCCGCCATTAGCGACAATTAGCGCTGTCGCCTCTTCGCGGCTTAATCCTGGCAGTGTCCCGGTGATAACAAACGTGAGCCCCGCAAGATTCGCCCCTTGTCGCCTAGCGAGATAAGCTAGGTTCACCCCCGCGCGGGTAAGCTTATCTAGCAGAGTAAGTGTCGATGGCAGGGAGAAAAACACCAGGATGCTTGCCGCCATCTTGTCGCCGATGTCAGGGATTGCTACTAAGTCCTCGTAGCGCGCCGCCATTAGCGCCGGCAAGCTTCCGAACACCTGCGCGAGGGTGAGGGCCGCCTTTGTTCCTACTAAGGGAATGCCAAGCCCGGTGAGCAAGCGCTCAAGCGAATTACTGCGGCTCTTATCTATCGCCGCTAGCACTTTGGCCGCCGACTTAGCTTGTAGGCGCGGCAGTGCAAGCAAGGCCTCCTGTGTAAGGAAATACAAGTCGCCCGCGTCGCGCAACAGATTATGTGCGAGCAGGTTTGCGATTAAGGCTTCCCCCACACCGCTAATATCCATGGCGTCGCGCGAGACAAAGTGAATGATGCTTTCACGCAGTAACGCCGGGCAATCAGGGTTTGGGCAGCGCCAGGCCACCTCCCCCGCCCTTTGTACTGCCACTGCCCCACACTCCGGGCAGTTGGTCGGGTAGACAAAGGGCTTTTCTGTGCCCGTACGGCGTTCTGTGAGCGGCGCAAGCACCTCCGGAATAATCTCCCCGGCCTTGGCTACATAGACAAAATCGCCGATGCGAATGTCCTTAGCGGCGATAAGCTCGGCGTTGTGCAGCGAAGCGCGGCTTACCGTAGTACCGGCAACGGCTACTGGCTCCAAAATGGCGGTTGGGTTAAGTGTGGCCGTGCGGCCGACCGTTACTTCTATATCGAGCAACCGCGTCACTACCTGCTCGGCTGGGAACTTGTAAGCTATGGCCCAACGTGGGCTCTTGGCTGTTGCGCCTAGTTGCCGTTGCGCATCATAGCTGTTCACCTTGATAACCAAGCCATCTATATCGTAGGGCAAGGTGTGGCGCTTGGACTGAAACTCAAGGCAGACGTCTAGGGCCTCGCCTATGGTAGCCGCAATCTGGCGCAACGGGCTTACCTTCAGTCCCGCTTGCGCTAGGAGTGCTAAGGCGTCGCTGTGAGACTCCGGCTGTTTGTCCCCTTCTAGCTCGGCTAGGGCGTAGAATACAACGTCTAGGTTGCGCCTCGCCGCCTCACGCGCGTCAAGCTGCCGCAGTGAACCGGCGGCTGCGTTGCGTGGATTGGCAAACACTTGGAGGCCTTGTTCGCTGCGCTCCGCGTTTAATTTGGCGAAGGCCGCTCGCGGCATATAGGCCTCGCCGCGCGCTTCTAGCGTCAGCGGCTGGCGCAACGTAAGGGGGAGCGAGCGGATGGTACGCATATTGGCCGTAATGTCCTCACCGGTCTCGCCGTCGCCTCGCGTGGCCGCCTGCACTAGGTGGCCGCTTTCGTAGCGCACCGCCACAGCTAAGCCGTCGACTTTAAGTTCCACTATGTATTGCACGTTGCCGTCGTAGGCTTCACGCACGCGGCGGTCAAAGCTCTCGAGCTCGGCGCGGCTAAAGGCGTTAGCTAAGCTTAGCATAGGCACGCGATGGCGCACGGCTTCAAACGCGGTAAGCGGCCGCGGGGCGACGCGCTGCGTCGGGGAGCCTGGCACTATGAACTCGGGATGCGCTTCCTCTAGCGCGCGCAGTTCGCCTACCAGAGCATCATACTGCGCATCTGTGATAAGCGGCGCGTCAAGCACGTGGTAATGGTAGTCGTGTGTGGCGATGTCGCGTAGTAGCGCGTCGATACGCTCTTTGACATTCATGGCAAGGCACCTCCGTGAGCGATGAGCGTTGAGCTGTGGGCGGGGGCAATCATGAATCAGGAATCGTGAATCGTGAACTAGGGGAGTGCGGGTCTCTCTACCAGGAGCTAGGAGCAAGGAGCTAGCCACCCCCCGTCCTCCACGGATCACGAAGCACGAAACACGGCGCACGAAGCACGGCGCACGACGCACGCTACTTCATCCCCCTTAGCGGCGTGTACTGCAACGAAAACGTCTTAATCCCGTGCGGAGGCGAGAAGGCTACCGTCACAAAGGTGTCTCCATCCTCGGCGGTCACTTTGACCACCGTGCCTACGCCAAACTTGGGGTGGCTGACTTTGTCGGCAGGAGCGAAGGTCTGTGTGTCCAAAGGCTTGGCCTTCGGGACAACCGGAGCGTGCGGCAATCGCCTGGATAACTGAGGTTCTATCATCACTCGCTCGCTCCGGCTGCCGCGCTGCAGCAAGCAGGACGAGGGAATCTCGGCTATAAAGCGCGACGGCAAGCTTAAGCTGTGCCTGCCAAACAGTAGGCGCTGCTTAGCATAGGTGAGGAACAGGCGCTCGCGCGCGCGGGTAATGCCGACATAGCAGAGGCGCCGCTCCTCTTCAAGTTCTGCGGTCTCTCCCCCCTGCAGAATGCGGCTATGCGGGAAGACCCCTTCCTCGAGCCCTACGAGAAAGACTACCGGGAATTCGAGCCCCTTGGCGGAGTGCAGGCTCATTAAGGTCACGGCTCCTCCCTGCGCTTCGCTTGCGTCGTCTCCCGCTGTGACTAAGCTGACGGAGTTGAGAAAATCGAGCAGGTTGGTGTCTGGGTTTTTTTCCGCAAAGTCCTGCGCGACGGAAACAACTTCCGCTAGGTTTTCCTGCCGCGAAAGGGCTTCCGGCGAATCGTCCGCTTCGTATTGGCGCAAGAGGCCTGTCTGCTCAAGGACTAACTCCACAAGTTCATGTAGCGCGATAAACTCAGCCTGCCGCGCAAAAGCCGAAATCTGCCTGACAAACCCCTCCAGCTTAGCTTTGGTCGCCGGCTTTAACCCAAGCGACGCCCCGTCAAGCCCGGTCGCCGCCTCAAACAGCGAGCAGCCCCTCTCTTGTGCCTCTGCCGCGAGCCTAGCCAGCGAGACCTCGCCTAGGCCGCGCGCCGGGACGTTGACGACGCGCCTAAAGCTCACGTCGTCCTTGGCGTTGGCAATAAGCCGCAAGTAGGCGAGCAAGTCTTTTACTTCCTTGCGTTCGTAGAACCTTAACCCACCCACAATGCGGTAAGGAATATTCATGCGCATAAAGACTTCTTCAAAGACGCGCGACTGCGCATGCATGCGGTAGAGCACGGCGCAATCCTCATATTCGAAGCGCCCTCGTGCCGCTAACTCCTCGGCGATGGTGTGGGCCACAAAGAGGGCCTCTTCCTGTTCGGTCAGGGCCGCAAACAAGGTGACGGGCTCTCCGGCCTGATTAGCCGTCCACAGCCGCTTCTCCTTGCGGGTAGTATTGTGGGCGATAATGGCATTAGCTGCGTCCAGTATGCACTGCGTACTGCGATAGTTTTGCTCAAGCTTAAAGACAGCCGCCTCGGGGTAATCGCGCTCGAAATCTAAGATATTGCGCAAATTGGCGCCGCGCCACCTATAAATGCTTTGGTCGTCGTCACCCACCACACTTAAGTTGCGGTGACCTGCCGCCAAAAGGTTGGTGAGCGTATACTGCGCGTGATTAGTGTCTTGATACTCGTCCACCAGTATGTGCTGAAAGCGCGTCTGGTAGTATTCGCGCACACCGGCGCTCTCGCGGAGAAGCTTCACAGCAAGTAATATCAAATCGTCAAAGTCGAGCGCATTGTGTCGGCGCAGCAGCCTTTCGTACAGGAGATAGGTCGAAGAAATCTTCTCCGAGTAGTAATCGCGACTTAAGCTCGCAAACTCCTCGGCATCCTGCAAATTGTTCTTGGCGCTGCTAATGCGAGCCAAGACGGACTGCGGCGGATACCGTTCGGGGTCGATATTTAGTTGCTTGAGGCACGCCTTCATAAGAGACATCTGGTCTTGTGCATCATAGACGACGAAGTTACGGCTTAGGGCGATGGCCTCGCCATGCTGCTTAAGGATACGCAACGCTGCGGCATGAAAGGTAAAAATCCACAGGTCGCGCGCCTCCGGCAGAAGGCGGAAGAGGCGCTCGCGCATCTCGTTTGCCGCCTTATTGGTGAAAGTGATGGCGAGGATGCGGGACGGGCTGACGCCGCACTTGTTTACCAGATGCGCGATGCGCTGCGTCAGCACCCGCGTTTTGCCGCTGCCGGCCCCGGCCAGAATCAAGAGAGGGCCATGACCGTGCTCGACCGCCTGTCTTTGTACGGGGTTAAGGGATAGCTCTGCTTTTGATATCACCGCTGTCAACTCCTTAAAACAAAAGACACCGCGCGGCCTAGCAGGGTACGGGTGTCCGTCGCCATATTCATCTTACCAGAGCACTTTACATCCCGGCAACTTTTCGCGGGAGCGGAGTGGTTAGACTGCGCATCAGGCCGCACAGCTCTTCTACGTCAAAGGGCTTCAAAAGGCTCGCCGCCACACCGAGGCGCTCGGCTTCGTTGATCATATCTGCCTCTTGGTAAGCAGTTACTAGCACCACCGGCACGCCTACTTCTTTGTCGCGCCGCAAGATGCGTAGCGTCTCAATGCCGGAGAGCCCGGGCATTTTCATATCAAGAAAGATAATATCGGGCGCACACTCGGAAGCGACCTCTACGCCCTCATAGCCATTTCCTGCTTCCACTACTTCACAACCGAAAATGCCAAACACTTCGCGAAACAACGCCCTAATCCCAGCTTGGTCGTCGATGATCAGCACTCGCTTGTTTGTCAGGCTGCTCACCCCCTATACCCCTACATAAATTCTACCACAGAACATGGCAATGTCAATATTTTGTGGTACAATTTTCTCACACCACTAGCTGTAGTGGTATGGTTCGGCATCAGGCGTGTTTGTTCGACGACGAGGGCAATCAACTGCTGTATTGTGACATGTTTCTGTCCCGCAAAAACCCTATTTCCCGGGAAATTACGACAAGAAGGTCGAAGTGTCGGGAAGCTCCGCCAGGCAGTGCGAAAACATGCCGCCGGTGAGAAACTTTGCCCTACCGCTCGCGTAGTAGATGATAACGTGAATAACGCGTACTTTGGGAGGTGCTTGGCGTGGACGTGTGGCTGACTTGGCTTATAGTCGGTCTGGCGCTGATCGGCTTCGAGATGATTACGCCCGGGTTTGTAATTATTTGGTTTGGTATAGGAGCTTTAGCGGCGGCATTGGCGGCCTACCTTGAATTGTCTATGGCGGTACAACTGGTGTCGTTTATCCTGACGACCGTAGTGCTGCTTGCCTGTAGCCGCAGTCTCGCGGCACGTGTGCGCAGCGAGGCTAAAGAGACAAAGACCAACTACAACGCCATGGTGGGCACGAAGGCGACGGTCACGCAGCGCATCTCTGCCGCGAGCGGCCTCGGCGTGGTTAAAGTCCTGGGCGAAGAATGGTCAGCCTTGGCGGAGACGCCGCGCGACATTGACGTAGGTGAAAAGGTGGAGGTGCTCGGGGTTATCGGTGTCAGGCTGGTGGTCCGCGCGCTTACACTTAACACAAACCAAAATAAGGAGGGAATCAGTTAATGCTTTGGGTACTGCTAGCTTTTGTCCTGATTGTCGCTCTGTTTTCTTTCCGGGTTATCCGTCAGTCAACGGTGGGCGTGGTGGAGCGCCTTGGCAGCTACCACCGCCTCTTACCTAACGGACTGCAATTCATCGTTCCTTTTATTGACCGCGTTCTGCCCTTGATCGACCTGCGCGAGCAGGTAATGGATTACCCCCCGCAGCCGGTCATCACCAAGGACAATGTCACCATGCAGATTGATACCGTGATTTACTACCAAATCACTGACCCCGTCAAGGCTACGTATGAAATTGCCAAGCTGCGCGTAGGCATCGAAACGCTTACGCAGACGACGATTAGAAACGTAATCGGCGAACTGGCCTTAGACGAAACGTTGACCTCGCGCGAGCGCATTAATGCGCAGCTGCGCCTCACCCTCGACCAAGCGACTGACAAGTGGGGTGTCAGGGTTAACCGCGTGGAGCTAAAGTCGATTGAGCCGCCTAAGGACATTAAAGACGCCATGGAAAAGCAGATGCGAGCCGAGCGCGACAAGCGGGCGCAAATTCTCGCGGCGGAAGGCGAGCGCGCGGCTAACATCCTAACTGCGGAGGGGCGCAAAGAAGCTACCATCCTCGCGGCCGAAGCCGAGAAGACACGCGCCATATTAGCGGCAGAGGCCACCCGGCAACAACGCATACTTGAGGCCGAGGGTGAAGCCGCGGCCATACTCAAGGTGAACGAAGCCCGTGCCCGCGGCCTTACGATGATTAAAGAAGTGCAGCCGGACGCCGCCTTGCTCACCATCCAAGGTTTTGACGCCCTGAAGGAAGTCGCGCATGGGCAAGCCACGAAGATTGTAGTGCCTAACGACTTAGCCGGATTAGCCGGTAGCCTTGCCGCCTTAGCGGGAGTGGTTATAAAGTAAAAGCATTTGTTAGAGCTCGCATAAGCTGTTATAATCTAACCGGGGTCGTCGACCCCGGCTTTTTATCTGAGGAGGGATATAAGTGCGCATCGTAGATAACCGTGGTTTAAACTGCCCGCTACCTGTCATAAACACTAAGCGGGCGCTAGAGGAACATGGAAGCGAGCCGCTCGTCTCTGTGGTCGACAACGACGCCGCAAAAAGCAACGTAGAAAAGCTCGCCCGTAGCCTTGGCTACCGTACCGATGTGCGGCAAGAGGGGACAGCCTATTACATTGCCATACGTCCTGGTGAGCCTGAGCCCGTTGAGCTGAGCGCGGTTGCCATCGCACCAAAAGCTGCCCCTGCTCCGCTCGGCTTTACACTCTACGTCATTGCCGCGGAAGAAGTCGGCCGCGGCAGCGCCGAACTCGGCCGCGCTCTGCTTAAGACTTTTCTCTATGCCTTAGCCGAAACAGGTGAGCAAGCGAACCGCCTTGTTTTTCTCCACGGCGGCGCACACGTTACCTGCGAAGGCTCCCCCCTGCTCCCGAGCCTGCAAAGACTAGAAGCCAACGGCTGGAGCATCGCCACTTGCGGCGCTTGCCTAGATTTCTATGCACTTAAGGACAAGCTAGCTATAGGTGAGATTACCAACATGTACTCGATTGTGGAGCTAATGCGCACTGCGCACAAAGTAGTTTCGCTTTAGCAGCAGAAGCAGGATTATTCGCGCAACTAGCGAATAGTATTCTTAAGCAAGAGCGAGAGCGAGGTGATATGTTTGGCAAAATCTAAAGCAGTCACGAACAAGCACATGATCTATGCAGGTGTGGCTGTAGTTGTGCTGGTGGCACTTCTTGGCATCGGCTATATGTTCCAGCTCAGCTATGAGGCCACCGCGGCGCTAGCGGTGACAATTGAACCTATTGACTTCTCTTCTATTCATGAGGGCCACTACATAGGTGAGTACCGCCTTGGGCTCACTAAGTACAAAGTTGAGGTTGAGGTTCACAACCGCCGCATTACAGGCGTGGAGATTATTAGGAATCGCAGTAATCGCTATGCACGCATGGCCGCGGAGGGCATCATCGAAAGAGTTGTGGCGCGCGGCAATGTCAGTGTCGATACCGTAAGCGGCGCGACTACCTCAAGTATTGGCATTCTTAAGGCCATTGAACAAGCTCTAAAGCACGCCCCAGCTTGCCCCACCTGATAGACAAAATAAAGGCTGCGGCGCAGCCTACATGAACTGAGCCCCCTCTGGCCATCAAGATAACAGACCCCCCTGCAGGAGATTACTGCAGGGGGTTGTGTTTAAGGCGGACAATGACACGGGATATGCCTATTGGGCGTAGAGGAGCTGTTTGTTAATTATGAAGGAGTTATCCGCCTGTGAGTGGAATATATTACATGCACTTCAGTCGTTTGGGGGTGGTGTTTCATGCGAAGAACTACTCAGCTCGTGCTGGCTTTCGTTGGCCTTAACGTCTTAGGGCTTCTGCTGCTTGGGTGGAGCATGGCACTATCTATGGCCACAGATCCAACGCTTTCTCCCTACTGGGAAGTGCAGGCCCCGGACCGAGAAGTCGGACTTGGCGGGCAGAGAGCGACAACGTCATCTTCTGCAATGTCAAGGTGCTGGTCAATAGCGACCAGGGCGTTACACTGGGCATGCCTAAAGGAACCCGCGTCAACACGGAACTTATTCGGCTAGGCGGCACCGCGGACATCGTTGTGGGAGAGGTTGCCACAGTTCTCCCGGGAGCTGCTGGCCCTTTTACGGTAAGGGTAGTCGGGTATATGCAGTTCCGCGGCGAGCAGTTGCTACTCGTATCTCCGCTACATGCGAAGGATAGAATTGAGCCAGGCATGAGCGGTAGCCCAATCGTGCAGAACGGCAAGCTGATTGGGGTTCTCTTTGCCAGAGTGGGATGCCGCCGCTCCTGACCTCGGCAGCCCAATCGCTCCTAACACCCTAGAGCCTACGGAGGACCAGGTCAGGGAAGCGCACCGCCAGCTCGTGGAAAAGCACGAAATTGACCTCGGCAGGTACGAGGTTGTCACAAACTGGAGCCAGATGCCGACACTCCATGTGGCAGGTCTAACAGGAGAGGCCTTAATGCATGCAGCCATTCAAGACGCTCAAAGGGAGTATCGGGAAACGACGCGGTTTCCGCCACTTATCCTACACGATGAGGACCGCCGAGTGCTGTTGGTTGGTTATCTACAGAAGGACGGGCGGGCGGTAGTAGTGCGGTACGTGCTAGGTTTCACCGGCTGGACGAAGACGGTGGCGGTAAAGTAAGCCCACCATCGCTGTGGCGGACAGCGCATCCTATTCGAGTCTCTTCTTGGCAGCGCGTACTTCATAAAGGGCATCGTCCTCTCTTAGGGCTCCGGTAGCTTCAACGGAAGACCTCTCAAAGAGCAGTGTGCTGTTAGCAGAGAACAGGTTGTTGCTCTCAGCCTTTAGATACTGCGCCGCCATGCGGCAATAGAGGGGGTCAATCTCAATCCCAATGCTGTTACGTCCGGCCCTTAGTGCGGCGACCATAGTGGTGCCGGAGCCACAAAAGGGGTCGAGCACTGTGTCTTCGGTAAATGAGAACATTTGCACCAGACGCGCTGCGAGCTCTAATGGATACGGTGCTGGATGGTGCTTTGTTGACGCGCCGGGAATGTGCCACATTTGTTGAAACCAGCGGTCAAAGTCTTCTTTGCTGATCTTGCTTGCCTCTCGTTGCGACTCGCTTGGCTTCCTATAACCTCCAGGTTTGCGTTGCATCAAGATGAACTCAATGTCATTCTTGATAATCGCATTCGGCTCATACGGCTTGCCGAGGAATTTCGAGCCATTGGCAACTTCATAAGAAGCGTTGGTAATCTTATGCCAAATTATCGGGTTAAGGTTGTCAAACCCCATACGGCGGCAGATAACTGCAATGTCCGCATGGAGCGGGAAAACTAAGTGGCGTCCGAACTCGCGCCTAGAAACACAGACGTCGCCAACAACGCACACCAGGCGACCGCCCGGAACTAGGACACGGTACACCTGCTTCCACACTTTCTCAAGCTCTAGGAGAAACGTCTCATAATCTTGTATGTGGCCCATCTGACCGGGGCTCTCGTTATACCGCTTGAGATTCCAGTAGGGGGGCGAAGTTACCACCAGATGGACAGACGCATCACTGAGGAATGAGAGATCTCGTGCGTCGCCATTGACAAGCCTGTGCGTCGTCTGTACTGGCTTCATACAAATGCTCCGAGATGGCTGACTAACACTCTAGCGAAACGCTCAACAGATAGATCCTCCGCCGGTACGGTAAAGGTTCCTGCACTACCTCTGTCAGTTGACGATACGAGAAATGCGGAGGCTGTGTAGTGCCTTTCAAGGACTAGTTTTCGGCAAAGCAACTCGTATCTGCGCTTATAGGACGCCCCGATAAACTCCTTGGCAACCTCGAAATGCGGTTCCTGAACCATGACAGGTCTGTTCGAGGCCTTGCAGTCTTCCAGCATGAAGAGGAAACCTAAGAACGGTTGAGGACTTGATAGATAAAGATTCTCTCGATAGGCAGTCCAGAGATCAACCGCGCTACCTAGCGCTTCCTCAGTTCGATTGTTAAAGTTGTTACCGAATGAAGGGCCCACCTGTGACTTAGCTTCAACTGCAGCAACCAAAGTCTGTTCTTTAACAACAAGTAGATCCCACTCTTTGGTTGGCCTAAAGTAGCCGGGGAGCTCAACAGACTTCTTTCTAAATATGCATCGTTCAGGGATTCCGGCTCGCACTACTAGTTCAACAACCAGATCAATGAAACCGTCCATCTGGGCTCCTCCGGTTACTGCGCTGCGTAGGCCCTGGTCGATCTTACCGCTATGTTCTTGTTTCTGTCTCTGCGTTGTTCGCGTTCCCCAATAGTGAGCAACAGCCTTCGCAGTCAGACAAGAAACATCCTCAAGAATGTCGCTGTTCTTCATTAATCCAAGACTCCTTCCGGAACACACCCCGTATTGAGCGGGGACATGATCGCAAAACGCTGTCGGCGACGCCGGTCAGGCCGTCCCACCGCCTATTCCTAATCGCGTCTTATTATCGGTTGCTCGAAATGGTTGTGCGGGTCGAATGTCACACTACGGGTCTCGCCATCCCCGTAGTAGGCGGTGACTGTCACCGCTCTAGCTGCCTGGTAGACTGTTTCATCGAACTTGTAACCGGTTAGATCGCCGCGAAACATTTCGAGAACGACTGCCTCAGGCGCATTGTCGAGCTTGATAGTGACCTTATCTACCTGCCAAGCTCTAAGCGCCGAAAATTGCGGCTGGTACACAGCGACTCGCACCTTACGTTCGTTGGGATAACCGGACCGCACGATGTTTAAGGTGGAGGTCCCCACCCATTCACCAACTTTGATGAAGCCTGGGGTGGTGGCCCTCATGACTTGGTCTCCAAGCATTTGAACAACTTGGTACTCATAGCTGAGAGCCGGATTCACGTGAAGGAAGGCTTCGTATTCCAGCCCGTAGAGAGGCGCGGGGCGAACTTGTTCCCAAGCGGCTGTCTGACTTGCTCTAAAGCGGACAACTAAGACGTAACCGGGAATTCGTTCCGTGAGGGTGAAGTTGTATCTAACTATTAGTTTTTCGCCCATCGTTTCCGAGACCATCAGAACACGCTCGTCAACAACCCCTGTATACAAGGGGCTGAGGTTGACGTAGGTGGTAGGACTCGGAATATGCCTCGGCAAAGAACCAATCGCACGTATAAGATCGTTTACCTTAATCATCAACCAGACATTAGACATGACTAGAGCCGCAATACATACGACCGCACTGTAGCGTATGATGGCGTCGCGCTTCCACTTAGCTTCCATCACAACACCTCCCTATCAAAGCTCTATTCGTCGAAGGCTTACTATTTCCCTTCTCTAGAACGCAATAGCAGTAAGTATCTTCAACTGAGCTGAATGTGTAGGGAGAATATAGCCTACAAGAGAAAAAATGACGAGTCCTGTCAGGGCTCGCCGTTACTTATGGTACGGCTCATTCCGCAGAATGCGAAACGCGCGGTAGATTTGCTCGAGCAGGACGATGCGTGCGAGTTGGTGGGGAAGAGTAAGCGGGCCGAGGGAGAACTGGTGGTGAGACAAAGATTTCACGCTGTCGGCGACGCCGGTCGAGCCGCCGACTATAAAGGTGAGATGTGAGCGCGACGCGAGTTGCTCTGCGGCGAAAAATTCGGCCCATTGCTCGGAGCTCCGCTGCTCGCCGTTAATGGCCAAAAGGACTGGCACGCTCCCTTGGGGTACGGCCTTAGCGATGGCCTGTGCTTCCGCTGCGCGCGCTCGCGCCTCGTCGCCGGCGTTTGCGTCTTGCCCTACGCGGCATTCGGGAAGCTCTGTAATCGCGACGTGCGCATAGCCGGCAAGGCGCTTTAGGTATTCCTTAGCCGCTTCTCGCCAGAAGATTTCTTTTAAGGTGCCTACGGCGACAATCGTAATCTTCACTTAGACCACCAAAAACTCCGGCGCACGTGAACAAAAGTGGCAGGCAGGAGGCGCCGTCCACTCTGTAAAGGTAATGTCTTTTAGCCGGTGGATGTCCGGGGGCGACTCGAAGGCATCGAGAAATTCCTCAATGGCTTCGTCGAGGTGGTCGGGACAAACGACATATGATTTTACAAGCATTGCTAGTGGCACATGCCCTGTAAAGGCTACGGCTGCGGGACCGGTCATATAGACATGGCCGGTCTTTTCGTCCCACTCCATATAGAGCTCACCACCCGGCAGCTCTACCGTTAGGCGGCGGTCGGCGCGCCCGGTAAGGTTAGCGGCCACAGCCACGGCAGCGGCTCCCGTGCCGCAGGCTAGCGTCGCGCCTGCGCCGCGCTCCCACACCAGCACCTTTAAATAGTCGCGGCTAATAACTTGCACAAAATCTACGTTAATGCCGGCCGGGAAGAGCGGATGCTTCTCAATGGCCTGCCCGGCGGGAACAAAGTCAAAGGCAGCTAGGTCCGGGACGAAGATGACGACATGCGGCACGCCGCTGTTAATTAATACGCCGGAGAAGTCCCCGTGGGGTGTCGAGATACTCAGGTCTAAGACAGGTCCATCGCCTGCCACGTTGGCTGGGATAGCCGCAGGATGAAGCAATGGCGCACCCATGTTGACTTTGACAAGCGTCTCGCCGTGCGCCGCAGGCACAAGCTCAGCGCTGTAGACGCCGGCTAACGCCTCCACGCGGACGGCAGTGCCCTGCACCCTACCTTTAAGCTGCATAAACCGCGCCACACAGCGCAAGGCGTTGCCGCAAGACTCGGCCTCGCTGCCGTCGGAATTAAAGATTTGCATGCGACAATCGGCGCGCTCAGACGGGTGGACTAGCACCAGCCCATCAGCGCCCACGCCAAAGTGGCGGTGGCAGATAGCGCGCGCAACACCATGCGGCTTGAGAATTTCCATCCCGTCAAACATATCGACGACGATAAAGTCGTTTCCTAAGCCGTGCATTTTTGTGAAGTTCATCTTATTGCCCCGCCCTCACCAAATCGTAGAGTCTCCGGTTGAGGTAGATGCGCTCTTTGCCGATTCTTTCTGAGCTCAAAAAGCCTTCCCTCTCTAACGCTGATAGGTAGCTAACGGCTGTCTTTCTGGTTACCGCCAAGCCCTTCTCTATATAGTGGGTCTTAGTATAGAACTCATAGAAAAGCAGACTCATCAGTTCTTGTGAATATATCTTGGGCAGCCTAGCCTGAATCTCTGCGCTCATTGCTTCTGCTTCTTGATTGATCTTTCTTATCAAGAACAAGGTCTCCGCAGCAGTCTGTTCTATGCCAGTCAGAATGTATAGAATCCATTCTTCCCAGTTGTCATGCGTGCGCACTTCCTGTAACAGACGGTAATAGGCAGGCTTGTTCCTGATAATAAAACTACTCAGATAGAGTACCGGGCTCTCAAGCAGGCCTTTCAAGACTAGATACAGGACGTTGACTATCCTGCCGGTGCGCCCATTGCCATCATAAAAAGGATGGATAACTTCAAATTGGTAATGCAGGACCGCGAGCTTAATCAGATGATCTACATCATCGTCGTCTTCATTGATGTATGTCTCTAGATTTGCCAGTAGTTGTTTAATGTCGTGCTCGGTAGATGGTGGAGTATAAACGATCTCACCAGTAGCTTCGTTGCGCAAGACTGTTCCAGGCAACTTCCTTAAACCAGCAGTATTCTTCTCTATCATTTCTTGGATTTCGATGATCATCGAGGTTGTGAGCACTTGCCTTGCTCTGACCGATTGATAGCCATGCCATAAGGCTTCCCTATAGCTGACGACTTCCTTAGCGGCGATACTCGCTTTACCAGCGTTACTCATCGCCCGATAGAGGTCGTCGTGTGTAGTTATTATGTTTTCGATAGCTGAACTATCCTTGGCCTCCTTAATCATGACCGCATTAATCAACATATGTTGATTAGGAATCGTACTCGCATAACCTTTTAGTTCAGCTAAAGCGCGGTTAGCCCTGGCCAACTGCTTAAGTGCCGCCCTGCTTTCCAGATCGGCACGAGGCGGCAACATAGGTAATTTTGGCTCGTTCACGACCCACACCTCCTCAACGTAGGTATTATACTGCTCTTTTTTACCTATGTCAAAGTTTTGTGTTTTAGACTAACACCTCTTCCGCCCAAGCGGTTGTCTGGTCTGGAGTGTCAGTCCTAATCAACAGATGCCCCATCTTGCGTCGCGGGACAGGTGTACCGCTTTTGCCGTAAAGGTGGACTTTGACGTTTGGGGGGAGTGTAGCGAACTGGGTCATAAGACCAGCCATATGCTCGCCTAAGATGTTGACCATCACCGCGGGGTAGAGGAGAGTTGTAGGGCCTAGCGGCAGGTTACACACCGCACGCACAAACTGCTCAAACTGCGAGGTCTCGCAGGCGCCGAGGGTGTAGTGGCCGGAGTTATGGGGGCGCGGCGCGAGCTCGTTTACGATAATGCCTTCCGGCGTAAGAAACATCTCTACTGCCAGGAGCCCAACTACACCGAGCGACTCGGCAATGCCTATGGCCAGTTCGGTGGCTTGGGCCTGCAATGCTTGGCTTAAACGGGCAGGAACGACGGTAGTATGTAAGATATTGTGGCGATGCACATTCTCCCCAACCGGAAAGGCTGCGGTTTCACCATCTCTACGTCGCGCCACGACGACAGAAACCTCACCCGTTAACGTCAAGAACTTTTCTAGCACCTGGAGGCCGCTGATAGTAACGTTTCCTAAGTCAGCCGGCGACCTAAGCACCGCTTGGCCCTTGCCGTCGTAGCCGCCGGTAGCAGACTTAAGCACGACCGGGTACTTTAACTCCTCTGCCGCCGCCGCTAATTCCGCGCGGCCGTCAACCACGCGATAAGGCACCACGGGGAAGCCCTGTTCTCGGAGGTGCGCTTTCTCGCTGATGCGGTTTTGCGTCACGCGCAACAGGAAACTTCCCTGCGGCACGTTAAACTCTCGCTCTAGCTCTGCCACTACATCAGCATTGATATTCTCAAATTCATACACACAGACGTCGGACTGCTTCGCCAGTGCGCGCGCCGCGGTGTAATCGTCAAACGACCCTTGAATCTGGGCGTCACAGACCTGCCCGCAGGGGGAGTTTGGCTGCGGGTCTAAACAGACCACCCGGTAACCCATTTGCTTAGCGGCCATGGCCGTCATACGCCCCAGTTGACCGCCGCCAAGGATACCGATGGTTCCCCCGGGTAGGATTGTGCGCAGAGCGGCGGACGAGTTTGGTTTAGTCATGGCAGGAGCTCCAGCTCTGTCGCCATGACTTGTTCGCGCGCCGTCGCTCGCCGCGCCGTGAGCTTATCACGAAGGTGCGTGTCCGAAAGGGCTAGTATCTGGCAGGCCAAGAGCGCCGCATTTTTCGCCCCGGCTGTGCCTACGGCTACCGTGGCTACGGTGACTCCGGCCGGCATTTGTACAATCGAGAGCAGCGAGTCTAGCCCGCGCAAATGCTCGGTCGGGATAGGCACCCCGATAACGGGCAACACTGTGTGGCTTGCTACCATGCCCGGCAAGTGTGCGGCGCCGCCCGCTCCGGCAATAATCACGCGGAGTCCCTGCGCGACAGCCGCGCGGCCAAAATCGGCCATCAGTTCCGGCGTGCGGTGGGCAGAGACGACTTTAGCTAAGTAAGGTACCTCTAGCTCGCGCAAAATGCGGCAAGCTTCCTGCATAATCGGCCAGTCTGAGGTACTGCCCATAATCACGGCAACTAGCGTTTGCATGTACTCACGCTTCCTTTCGTCTGCCAATATCTCGCCGATAGTGCATGCCGGGAAAACTAATCGCGCCAATTCCATTGTAGGCTTTAGCGAGGGCGGACGCTAGGGTCTCGCCGCGTCCCACGACATTAAGAATGCGTCCGCCGTTGGTGACAAGCGTCTCGCCCGCGCGCGCTGTACCGGCGTGAAATATCAGACAACCTGAGGCCTCCGCCGCTCTGATGCCCGTAATCGGCACGCCGCGCGACGGGGCCGCCGGGTACTCCGCCCCGCAGGCCACCACCAGGGCTACGTACTCGTGACTCCACTGTGGAGGGCTAAGTGGTAATTTCCCGCTTGCCGCTTGGTACAAGTAAGGCAACACGTCGTCAGCAAGCTTAGCCATCAGCACTTGGCACTCGGGGTCGCCAAAACGCGCGTTAAACTCCAGGAGCTTAATGCCGGTGGCTGTTATCATTAACCCAAGGAAAATCACGCCGCGATAGTCCCTGTCCTCAGCGCAGAGGCCTACTATGATCTGCATAACAATTTCTTCAACCTCTGCCTGCAACTCTTCATTCCAATAACTCACCGGAGCGTAAGCCCCCATGCCGCCTGTATTCGGGCCCGTATCGCCGTCGCCGAGCTGTTTGTGGTCTTCTGT
Source organism: Selenomonadales bacterium (assembly GCA_018335585.1). NCBI lineage: Bacteria > Bacillati > Bacillota > Negativicutes > Selenomonadales > Selenomonadales bacterium. The sequence continues at coordinate 50,002 of JAGXRZ010000040.1, read as the reverse complement.
GGGCGGCAGCACGTGAAAGCGCTGCCCGTCGGTAAGCACAAACACCGAAGCCTCGCGCCCTACGAGATATTCCTCGACAATGACTTTTCCTCCCGCCGGCAAGGCATCCGGCGCGGCTAGCGCTTCTTCGCGCGTCTTAGCAATCACTACGCCCTTGCCTTGCGCCAAACCGTCTGCTTTTACCACGATGGGCAGCGGCGCTGTGGCCAGAAACTTACGCGCTTTGGCGGCGTTAGCAAAGCAGCGGTAATCTGCCGTCGGCAAGTGGTATCGCCGCATAAAGGCTTTAGCGTAGGCTTTGCTCCACTCGAGCTCGGCACCGAGCTTACCCGGGCCAAACACTACACAAGCGGGGTAGCCTTGCCTGACGGCATCGGCAACGCCGGCCGCTAACGGGGCTTCGCCTCCGACGACTAATAAGTCTACTTCTAACTGCCGCACCAGCGCGGTAACTGCGGCCGGGTCGCAAATGTCGCAGGCGATGTTTTCGCCGAAAAGTGCCGTGCCTGGGTTCCCCGGCGCCGTGTAAAGCGCGGAAAGCAAAGGACTTTCGGCTATCTTCCAGGCCAAGGCGTGTTCACGCGCACCGTTCCCCAAAAGTAAAACCCGCACACAGAGCCCTCCCTCGGTTAATGACGAAAATGTCTCTCCCCAGTATAGATCATGCATATACCTACGCGCTCGGCTACAGCAAGCGAATCGCTGTCCCTAATGGAGCCGCCTGGCTGAATTACGGCCGCAACACCTGCTAGAGCGCACTGCTCTAACACATCCGGCATGGGGAAAAAGGCATCCGAGGCGAGTACCGCACCGCGCGCCTGCTCGCCCGCGCGCTGTATGGCCTGCGTGGCGGCGTCTATGCGGTTGGTTTGGCCCCCACCTATACCTACCGTAGCCCCATTTTTAACCAACACAATCGCATTCGAGCTTACGTGCCGCACTACCTGCCAAGCTAGCTTGAGGTCGTCAAGTTGACTGTCGGTAGGCATGGCGGAAGTGACGACGCGCCAGTTGCGCTTAGGCCCTGTGGCGTCGGGCGTCTGCACGAGATACCCGCCCTCTACGCGCCGCACATCCCACGCGGGTAGTCGTGATTTTTCTTGCTTTAAACTTACTTCGAGTAGCCTTAAGTTCCTGCGTTTGCCGAGGTGCTCGCGCGCTTCGCACGAAAACTTAGGTGCTACGACTACCTCCAGAAATGTCTCGCCAAGGAGCGCGGCAGTAGTTAAGTCCACTTCGCGGTTTAGCGCGACAATGCCGCCAAAGATAGAGACTGTATCCGCAGCGTAGGCTTTGGCATAGGCGGTGGCGGCCGAGTGGCTTACGGCTACGCCGCAAGGATTAGCGTGCTTAATGGCCACAGCTGCCGGTTGGTCAAGCTCGCCTAAGACTGCGAGCGCCGCGCTGACGTCGTTAATGTTGCAGTACGAAAGCTCTTTTCCCTGTAGTTGGCGCATACCGGCCAAACCTTCGCCTGCGCCGGGATGGCGATAGTAGGCCCCTTTTTGGTGGGGATTTTCGCCGTAGCGAAGCTCTTGAGCCAGCTCCATCGGCAACGCCATTTCCCGCGGGAAGTTCGGCAGCTCGAAAGCGCGGTGGAAGTACAGGCTGATGGTGCTATCGTAATGGGCAGTGTGAAAGAAGGCCTCGGCAGCGAGTGTGGAGCGTAATGCCGGGCTAACTTCTCCTTGTTCGCAAAGCTCGGTAAGCACATTTGCATACTGCCTGGGATTAGTCACTGTAGTCACGAAGGCCTGGTTCTTAGCCGCGGCGCGAATAAGCGTCGGCCCGCCGATGTCGATATTCTCGATAGCGTCTTCTAATGTATGCTGTCGCCTAATCGTCGCCTGAAAGGGGTAGAGGTTAACGCAAACTAAGTCGATGGGAAGAATGCCGAGGCTCGCCGCCTGCGCGACATCTTCGGCGTGGTCGCGGCGGAGCAGAATTCCGCCGTGAATACTGGGGTGCAAAGTCTTGACTCGCCCACTCATCATGGACGGGAAGCCTGTCACCTGCTCGACGTCGGTTACCAGAACGCCCGCTTGCCGCAAATGCTCCGCCGTCTTGCCGGTAGAAAGGATGGTAAATCCTAAGTCCATAAGACCACGCGCAAAAGGCACTAAATCTGTCTTATCCCAGACACTTAGCAGTGCACGTCTAGGCTGCATACTTCCACCTCACTTTAGAATCGTTACCCTGCGCCCGACTTGCCGGAGCTTGCCGTCGGCAAAAAGTTGAATGGCTCTTGGGTACAGCTCGCGCTCGAGTTCTCCTACCTTAGCTGCGAGCGACTCGCTCGTGTCGTCGTCCTCTATTTCTACGGCTCCCTGCAAAATTATGGGTCCTGTGTCGAGCTCGGCCTCCACAAAGTGCACGGTAGCCCCGGTAATCTTACAGCCGTGCTCCAGAACTTCGGTATGTACGCGTGACCCGTAATATCCCCGTCCGCCAAAGGCGGGCAGGAGACTGGGATGAATGTTTATAATCCGCCCCGGGAACGCACTTAGCGTCGCTTGGCCTATGGGCAGCAAGTAGCCCGCTAAGACGACGAGGTCAACTTGGTGTTGCTGCAGTAGCCCGGCGAGGGCCGCATCGTGTTGCTCGGGCGTTGTGAAAGCGCGCCTGCTAAGTACGCAGGTAGGAATGTCGGAGCGGCGCGCGCGCTCAAGGGCGAAAGCATCGCGCCGCGAACTGACGACCAAGGCGATTTCCGCGCCGAGCGAGCCTGCCGCTATGGCGTCTATTAGCCCCTGCAAAGTAGTTCCGCCGCCTGAGACTAGGACGGCAAGGCGTAAGGGGGGGGGATGTCGCTTGTCGCTTGGCGTATGTCGCTTGTCGCTTGTCGCTTGTCGCTTGGGGAAGTGTTGTGTCACATCAGACAAGCGAAACCCCCTCACCCGCGATTACTTTCCCTATGACATAGCTTTCTTCGCCAAAGCCTGCAAGCCGCTCGCGTACTGCGGCTACGTCTGTTGCGGCCACAAAGAGCACAAAGCCAATTCCCATATTAAACGTGCGGTACATTTCGCTCTCGGCTACCTGACCAAGTTCTTGGAGCCAGCCAAAAACGGGCAAAACAGGCCAGCTCCCGCGCGTTACTTCCACGCCAAGACCGGCGGGGAGCATGCGCGGAATATTGTCGATAAACCCGCCGCCTGTAATGTGGGCCATGCCTTTAACTAAGCCTAGCCGTACTAGCGGCAGTACGGGTCGCACATAGATGCGCGTCGGACGGAGCAGTTCTTCCCCGACTGCTACGCCTAGTGCCGGCGGCACATCGGCACAGGTAAACCCGCCGACTTCGAATACTAGTTTGCGCGCCAGCGAATAGCCGTTGCTATGCAGTCCGCTAGACGCAAGCCCAAGCAGCATATCGCCACAGCTAATTGTTTTACCGTCGATAAGACGCTTTTTCTCCGCTACACCTACGGCAAACCCGGCTAGGTCGTACTCGCCCGCGCTGTAGAGGTCTGGCAGTTCGGCTGTTTCGCCGCCTATAAGCGCGCACCCCGCGGCTTGGCAGCCTGCGGCAACGCCGGCCACAATCTCGGCCACCAAAATGGGGTCTAAGCGGGCAATGCCGATGTAGTCGAGGAAAAACAGCGGCTCTGCACCTGAGACCAAGATGTCGTTGGCCGACATGGCTACGAGGTCGATGCCGACTGTGTTGTGACGCCCAAGCATAAAGGCTACCTTAAGCTTGCTGCCGACGCCGTCCGTGCCGGACACTAAGACCGGCTCCTCGTACTTGCCTAAGGCAAACAGCCCGCCGAAACCGCCGATATCCCCCAGCACCTCGCGGCGAAAGGTAGAGCGCACGTGCGCCCGCATAAGGTCAACCGCTTGATGACCGGCTGCGACATCTACGCCTGCGTCGCGGTACGTGAGACCCGCTCCCCTGCCCCCTACTTCCTTACCCACGCACGTCACCCCACTCCTCTCTTTGGTCTGGCTTTGGCGCCCCCTGCTTTACTTTCAAAATGGGCATGGGATAGACCCCGGTAAAACAACTGACGCAAGCGGGCGTCTCTCTGGTCGCCAGGGCGGAGAGCGTCCCCGCGAGGCTTAAGAACCCAAGGCTGTCGGCACCGAGCAACGCACACATTTCGTCGACGTTACAGCGCGCCGCCACGAGCTCGGCGCTAGAGGGTGTGTCTATACCAAAGTAGCAGGGGCTCAAGTAAGGCGGACAGCTTATGCGCACATGTACTTCACTGGCCCCGGCTTGCCGCAGCATCTTTACTAGGATTTGCGTGGTGGTGCCGCGCACAATGGAATCGTCGACCATGATTACGCGCTTACCGGCAATTACTTCGGTGTTGGCCGTAAGTTTGAGCCTAACTTTAAGCTCACGCAACGCCTGCCCCGGCTCAATAAACGTGCGTCCGACATAGCGGTTTTTCACCAAGCCTTCCGCGAAAGGAAGGTTTGCCCCTCTGGCATAGCCTAGTGCTGCCGGAGTGCCGGAGTCGGGCACGGGGATTACGACATCGGCCGCTACCGGATGTTCCTGGCTTAGGCAGAGCCCTAAAGCTTCTCGCGCGCGATAGACGTTTAGGCCGTCGATAGTGCTGTCGTTTCGGGCGAAGTAAATGTACTCAAAGATGCAGGCCGAAACAGCGCTGTCGCTAAAGCGGCGGAAGCGCACGCCACTTTGGTCGATAACCACGATTTCGCCGGGGCGAATATCGCGCACAAACTCGCCGCCTATGGCGTCAATCGCGGCACTCTCCGAAGCCAGTACATAGCCCGCCGGCCCTAACCGTCCTAAGGCCAAGGGACGAAAGCCATGCGGGTCGCGCACGCCAATCAGCTCCGTCTCCGTGCCGAGCACTAGGCTATAAGCCCCCTGTACATGGGTGAGTGATTGCAGCAGCGCGTTTTCGTTGCCGCTTTGGCGGTAGCGCGCCATTAGGCTAAGAATAACTTCCGTGTCGCTGGTGGTGTGAAATATGGCTCCCTGACCCTCAAGCTCCTCGCGCAGTTGGTCATTGTTAACGAGGTTGCCGTTGTGTGCAAGCGCAATGTGTCCGCGCAGGTGACTGGCTACTAGCGGCTGGCTGTTAGCTAAGCCGCCGCCCCCTGCGGTGGAGTAACGCACATGGCCGACGGCCATATGTGCCCCTACATCCCCCAAAGCGGCGACATCGTCTTCTGTGAAGACATCCGCCACTAAGCCAAGTCCTCGGTGGGTCTTAATTTCTTTGCCGTTTATCACCGCGAGGCCGGCGCTTTCCTGCCCGCGGTGCTGTAGGGCGAACAGGCCAAAGTATCCTAACCGGGCCACGTCTAGACCATGCCCATAGAGGCCGAGCACACCGCACTCTTCCCTGAGCTTACCGTCTACTGCGACATAAGGCATGGGATAGCGTCCCTCCAACTTTGCGCTAAATCTGCTACGGGCAGGTCAATCAGGGTGCTCTCCTCTACGCGAATGACCAGCGAACCGCGGTTCACTCGTCCTAATTCGGTGCAGGGGACGCCATACTCGCTGCATAACGCCGCGAGCGCGGGCAGGGAGTCGGCTTTCGTTGTTACAACGACTCGCGACTGCGACTCTCCGAACAGCAGTGCGTCTAGGCGCAGGCCGCGCTCATTGGGGATAGTGACTTCCGCGCCTAACCCGAGCGGGAAGGCTGACTCGCACAAGGCCACTGCTAAGCCGCCTTCCGCACAGTCGTGGGCCGAAGACAAGAGCTTAGCCGAAGCCGCGGCCAGCAAGAGCCCTTGCAGCGCGCGCTCACGCGCGAAGTCGAGTGCCGGCGGCGAGCCGCACTCGCGGTCGTGCATAACCTTTAGGTACTCGCTCCCCCCAAGCTCTTCCTCGGTTGTGCCGAGGAGGAGCACGACATCGCCCGCTTGCTTAAAGGAGAGCGTCACGCGCGAGCTAATATCCGACAGCAGCCCGACCATGCCTACCGTCGGCGTGGGATAAACGGCTTTACCGCTTGTTTCGTTGTAGAGGCTGACGTTGCCGCCGGTAACCGGCGTGCCTAGTGCCTGACACGCTGCCGCCATGCCGGCGATGGCCTGTGTAAACTGGTAGAAAATCTCCGGCCGCTCTGGGTTGCCAAAGTTAAGGCAGTTAGTGACCGCTAAGGGCTCCGCACCGCTCACCGCTAGGTTGCGGGCAGCCTCGGCTACCGCGATAGCCCCGCCGCGATACGGGTCTAGATAGACGTAGCGGCTGTTGCAGTCGACCGTCATGGCTAGGCCCTTCTTAGTCCCCTTAATGCGGAGCACTGCCGCGTCCGAGCCGGGCAATACTACCGTGTCTCCCCGCACCATATGGTCGTACTGCCGATAAACCCACTCTTTGCTGGCGATGTTAGGTGACGCCAGTAGAGACTTTAGCACCTGCCCGTAGTCGCTTGGCAACGGCAGAGAGTCTAGGTCAAGTGTTTGCGCATCTCTTTGCCATGGCGGCTCGGTCGCCGCCGGGTTATATATCGGCCCTAAAGAGGCTAGAGCTTTAGCCGGCACCTCGGCCACTAATTCGCTGCCGTCAAACACACGCACGAGGCCTGTGTCGGTTACCTCGCCAATGTCGGTGGCTGCTAGTCCCCAGTGTCGGCAAATTTCTAAGACCCCGCTCACGCGCTCAGGTTCGACTACGAGCAACATGCGCTCCTGTGATTCGGAAAGCATGACTTCATAGGGGTTCATGCCGGTTTCGCGGCGCGGCACGCGAGACACGTCAATGTCTACACCCGTACCGGCCCGCGCCGCCATCTCGCTGCTGGCGGAAGTCAGGCCCGCCGCGCCAAGGTCTTGCATGCCGACGATAGCTTTCTTGTCGATAAGCTCCAGGCAAGCCTCAATAAGCAGCTTTTCCATAAAGGGGTCGCCTACCTGCACCATCGGCCGCTTCTCGTTCGAGCGCTCGGACAGCTCCTCTGAGGCAAAGGTAGCCCCATGAATGCCGTCGCGTCCGGTAAGCGCGCCGACTAGCAGCACGCGGTTGCCAAGACCGGCCGCCTTGCCGCGCGCGAGTTTGTCGTGCGCAATGGTACCCACGCACATGGCATTAACCAGGCAGTTGCCGGTGTAGCTTTGGTTAAAGTAGACCTCGCCGCCGACAGTGGGAATGCCTAAGCAGTTGCCGTAGCCCGCAATGCCTGCTACTACGCTGGCGAACAAGTAGCGCTGATGCGGCGAGCTAAGCTCCCCAAAGCGCAAGCTGTTAAGGAGCGCGATTGGCCTCGCCCCCATGGCGAAGACGTCCCGCACTATACCGCCTACGCCTGTAGCCGCGCCTTGGTAGGGCTCGATGGCGGAGGGGTGGTTATGGCTCTCGATTTTAAACACTACCGCTTGGCCGTCGCCAATGTCTACTACGCCAGCGTTTTCTCCCGGCCCCACCAGGACGCGCGGGCCGGTGGTGGGAAACTGGCGCAGGGCGAGCTTGCTGTGTTTGTAGCTGCAGTGCTCGCTCCACATGACGGCAAACATGCCAAGCTCCGTGAGGTTAGGCGTACGGCTGAGGTGCTTAAGCACAAGCTCCCACTCACGCGGCTTAAGCCCCATGCTGCGCGCGGCGTTTTCGTCCTGCAGACTAAGGTAAGTCTTAAGCATGTCGCTCCTCCCACCACCTAAAGATTGAATCCCAGACAAGTTTTCCATCGGTGCCGCCGGTTATAGCTTCGCAGGCGCGCTCAGGGTGCGGCATTAAGCCAAAGACGTTGCCGCGCTTGTTGACAATCCCGGCAATATTCTCGAGTGCGCCGTTTGGGTTGGCGGCGGGCGTAATGTTGCCCGCTTGGTCGCAATAGCGCAGCACAATTTGGCTGTGCCGCTTAAGTTCCAAAAGCTCGTCGCTCCCAATATAGTAGTTGCCTTCGGCATGCGCGATAGGCAAGCTAAGCACTTGCCCCGCCTCACCTAGATGAGTAAAGGGGGTGCGGTTGTTTTCCAGACGTACATAGCGCGTTTCACAGCGAAACTGCAGGTGGTCGTTTCTACGCATGGCACCGGGCAGCAGGCCGGCTTCTAATAGAATCTGAAAGCCGTTACAGATACCAAGCACAAGTTTGCCGCGCTCCGCCGCCTCGGCTACCGCCTGCATCACGGGCGAGAAGCGGGCGATAGCGCCGGCGCGCAAATAGTCGCCGTAGGAAAAGCCGCCCGGCAAGACAATGCAGTCATAGTCGGAAACGTCGCTACTTTCATGCCAGACGTAGTCCGTGGGTTGTCCTAAGACCTCTTTGGCGGCATGATAGCAGTCGAGGTCGCAGTTTGAGCCGGGGAAGACGACTATGCCAAACCTCATGCTAAAGCCTCAAGGGTAAAGTTGTAGTCCTCCATAACCGGATTAACCAGTAGCCGCTCGCAAGTCTCGCGCACTAGGCTACTTGCCTCGCGTTCACTTCCTGCCTCTAGCGTCAGTTCCATAAACTTGCCCATGCGTACGTCCAGCACACAGCCAAAGCCTTGACTGTGTAAGCCCTTTCGCACGGCTTGTCCGGCTGGGTCGAGGATACCTTGCCGCAGCGTAACGTAGATTTTTGCTTTATACATCTGCCTTGCCTCCTTTAAGTCGCCGATAAATCTCTTGGTAAGCTTCCGCGACGCCGCCTAAGTCGCGGCGGAATCTGTCCTTATCTAGTTTTTCCTGGGTAGTGGCGTCCCAAAAGCGACAAGTGTCGGGGGAAATTTCGTCACCGAGGAGGACTTGTCCGGCGAAACGCCCGAATTCAAGCTTAAAGTCTACCAAGAGGACGCCGCTGGCCTTAAGCGCTGGCAGGAGGATGTCGTTGATGCGAAGCGCCGTAGCCGCAATCTCATTCATCTCGTCGCGCGAGGCCCACCCTAGCGCCTGAATGTGATAGTCGTTTACCAGCGGGTCGCCGAGCGCGTCGTCCTTGTAGTAGTATTCGAGCACCGGCTGCGCTAACTGCGTTCCTTCCGGCAGCCCCAGCCGCTGGCTAAGCGACCCGGCGGCGACGTTGCGCACTACCACCTCTACCTTAATGATTTCGAGGCGACGCACTAGCATTTCGCGTGGCGTTAAAACGCTCAGGAAGTGCGTCTTTACGCCGTGAGCCTCAAGTAGCCGGAAGAAATGGGCCGAAATTAGGTTGTTGAGCTCGCCTTTGCCCGCGATTTCGCCCTTCTTTTGCGCGTTAAACGCCGTGGCCGAATCCCTAAAGTAGACTACGCACAAGTCTGGGTCGTCGGTGGCATATACTTCTTTGGCTTTGCCGGAGTAGAGCAACTTTCGCTTTTCCATGTTAACCTCCTCGTCTACAATCCCCTTGTCTACAACCCTAGGCGGGCAAAAATGGTGTCGACGTGCTTGGTATGGGCGGAGATATCAAACAAGTGCAGGAGCGTAGGCGCATCTAAGCGTGCCGTAATCTCGGGCTCGCCAAAGACTAATGTCTTAAAGCTAGAGCCTTCCCGCCACGCCTGCATGGCGAGGCGCTGCACAAGGTCATACGCGGCCTCGCGCGACAGACCGGACTCAATCAGCTTAAGCAAAACCTGCTGTGAATAAGTAAGGTCGTAGGAGCGCTCCATGTTCGCGCGCATCTGCTCGGGGTAGACGTTAAGTCCGTCTAGGATGCGGCACTGCACACCGAGCATGTAGTAGAGGAGGTGGAAGGCGTCGGGGATAATAATGCGCTCCGCCGAGGAATGCGAGATGTCGCGTTCGTGCCAGAGCGCTACGTTTTCCATGGCGGTAAGCGCATAGCCGCGCAAAACCCGCGACAAGCCCACGATGCGCTCAGACATGATGGGATTACGTTTATGCGGCATGGCGGAGCTTCCCTTCTGCCCGGCGGTAAAGGGTTCCTCTACTTCGCGCGTCTCGGTCTTTTGCAGGGCGCGTATCTCGGTGGCGAACTTCTCAAGCGAACAGCCGACAAGGGCTAAAGTAGATAACAAGAAGGCGTGGCGGTCGCGCTGTAGCGTCTGAGTGGCGGCTTTGGCCGGAGTTAGGCCCAAACGGGTGCAAACGTACTCCTCAACAAAGGGCTCAATATTGGCGTACGTGCCGACAGCGCCCGAGAGCTTGCCAACGGCCATAGTCGTGCGGGCGGCGGCAAGGCGCTCTAGATGACGCTCGATTTCTGCGTACCATACGGCAAGCTTTAGCCCAAAGGTGGTGGGCTCGGCATGTACGCCATGCGTGCGTCCCATGATGAGGGTGTACTTATGGCGGCGCGCCTGTGCGGCGCAGATATCGCGGAGGGAACCGAGCTTTTCGGCTACTAAGTCTAGCGCCTCGACGATAAGGCTAGAGAGCGCCGTGTCGACAACGTCGGTAGAGGTAAGGCCGTAGTGCACCCACTTTTTTTCCGGCCCCAGCGATTCGCTGACACAACGCGTAAAGGCTACGACGTCGTGATTTGTCTCGCGCTCTAGCTCGTCGATGCGTGCGACGCTAAACTTCGCCTGCGCGCGAATTAGGTCGACGTCGCTAGCGGGTATTACGCCGAGTTTACTCCACGCTTCGCAGGCGAGAATCTCAATTTCGAGCCACTTCGCGAACTTTTTCTCCGCGCCCCACAGGCGAGACATGGCGGGAGAGGTGTAGCGGTCAATCACTCGTTCTTCCTCCTTTGTAGGGCGGCTGGCTACTGGCTACTGGATCCTAGTAGGGAGCGTGCTTCGTGCTCCGTGAAGGACGAGGGGCTCCTAGCTGCTGGCTCCTGACTCCTGGTAGGGAAGTGCCCAGTGCTCAGTGCCCAGTAGAGCGCGTCGCCGCGGTATCCGCTTCCTCTTCGTGCACAGCTCAATGCTTAAGCTCACAGCCCGTTCCCCTAGCGCCTAACGCCTAAAGCCTATCCTCACAGCTCACAGCTCACAGCCCTTACCCCTTTAACTTTTCCACCTTTCCACCTTTCCACCCCGTCACTGCTCCGCTGCCGGCCAGCGGCTGGCGGCTGGCGGCTGGCGGCTGGCGGCTGGCGGCTGGCGGCTGGCGGCTGGCGGCTGGCGGCTGGCGAAAAAGAAAACGGGCGGGGATGTTTACGAGAAAACATCCCCGCCCGGGCTTTTATCCCTTCGGTGTAGCGCAACGCGCTAGTGTCGCTCGGTCCAGGCTAGCTTTAGGCTACGGAACCCTAGACACACTTTAGCTCGTGACCACTATTCTTTTCGCCTCGACTATAGCATTGCGCCCTACCCGTGTCAAGCGGCCGCCTCTGTGCATTAAAATTTGGGCAGGACGGATATAAGGCTCCGTTTATTCAGTCGGACTAAGTGTCAAAAATCCGGTATAATAGGCTGTGCCGCGCCCGTGCGGCAGACTTTGTTGTGGAGGTAGTTTATGGATCTGCACATAAAGATAGCGCATGAACTTGGCCTTAAGCGCGAGCAAGTAGAAAGCGTAGACAAGCTGCTAGCAGAGGGGAACACCATTCCTTTTATCGCCCGCTACCGCAAGGAGGTAACCGGGGAACTTGACGAAGTTAAACTGCGCGAAGTTGACGAGCGACTTACATACCTTAAGAACCTCGCCTCCCGCAAAGCAGAGGTAGCGCGGCTTATCGCCGAGCAGGGCAAACTCACGCCTGAAGTGGAAAGCAACCTGCGCGGGGCCACTACACTACAGCAGGTCGAAGACATATACCTGCCCTTCCGCCCCAAACGGCGCACCAAGGCGACGATTGCCAAGGAAAAGGGCCTTGAACCTTTAGCGGACTACCTAGCCGCTAACCCCGGGTTAGATTATGCCGGCCTTCTGTCTGTTGCTTCGACCTATGTCAACACCGAACTAGGCGTTTTGGATGTCGAGGCGGCCATCGAAGGTGCACAGGACATCCTAGCCGAACGCATGAGCGAAACATTTGCCGTACGCGAAGCCGTGCGCGCTTTCTTGCGTCAGGAGGCGAGCATCGCTTCCAAAGCTATCGGCACTGAGCAGACATCCGTGTACGAAATGTACTACGATTACAGCGAACCGGTGCGCAAAATCCCGCCCCACCGCGTGCTCGCCCTTAACCGCGGCGAACGGGAGGAAGTCCTCAAGGTAACGCTCACCTATCCCGAGGAGAAGGCGTATCAGGTTGCGACGCTAAGGTTTATGGGCGCGCAGACGGGAGTTGGCCAGGTCCTCGTTGACGCCATTCGCGACGGCTGCAAGCGGTTGCTGCTGCCCTCTATTGAGCGAGAGCTAAGGGCTACCCTAACCGAGCAAGCAGAGGAACAAGCCATTAAGGTGTTTGGGCAGAACCTTAAGCAGTTGCTGTTACTGGCCCCGGTCAAGGGCAAGACGTTTCTCGCCATCGACCCTGCCTACCGCACCGGCTGCAAAATGGCGGTGGTCGGCACTACAGGCAAAGTTTTGGCCACCGCCGTGGCGTACTTTACCCCGCCCCAAAACGACCGGAGCGGGGGCGCGCGCTTAGTTAAGCAACTGATAGAAACCCATGGGGTGCAAGCCATAGCCATCGGCAACGGCACGGGTAGCCGGGAAACAGAGGACTTTATCGCCAATCTAATCCGCGAGCATAATCTCCGCGTGTCCTATACGATTGTGAATGAGGCGGGGGCATCCGTTTACTCGGCGTCCGAGCTAGCCGGTCAAGAACTGCCGGATTTAGACGTTACCCTCCGCGGCGCGGTGTCGATCGGCCGCCGCGTGCTCGACCCGCTGGCCGAACTAGTAAAAATCGACCCCAAAGCAATTGGGGTCGGGCAATACCAACACGATGTCGACCAAAAGCAGCTGGCCGGCAAGCTAACGGGTGTAGTTGAGGACTGCGTGAACAGCGTAGGCGTTGACCTTAACACCGCCTCACCCGCGCTCTTGCGCTATGTAGCGGGAGTTAGCCCGACGGTGGCAAAGAACATCGTGGCGTTTCGCGACGAGCACGGCGCGTTTTCCTCCCGCGAGCAGCTAAGGAAAGTGCCGCGCTTAGGCCCGGCCACATACACGCAGTGCGCAGGGTTTACTAGGATACCTGCCGCTAAAAACATACTGGACAATACGCCCGTTCACCCGGAATCCTATGACCTAGCCGAGAAGTTCTTGCGCCTTGTAGGGAACCTTGAGTCGCTCACCACCGGACAAGTGCAGCTAAACGAAGGGGCTCTCGCTAAAGCCGCAGAGGAGCTTAATGCCGGTCTCCCCACGCTGCGGGATATCTACCACGCCCTGAAAAAGCCGGGCAGGGATCCGCGCGAAGATGTCGCCGGGCCCGTGTTTCGCAGCGACGTGCTGCAAATGGAAGACCTCGCCGAGGGCATGGTGCTAAGCGGCGTAGTGCGCAACGTCATAGATTTCGGCGCGTTTGTAGACATCGGTGTTAAGCAGGACGGCCTAGTGCATATCTCGGAGATAAGCGACAAGTACATTAAGCACCCGTCCGAGGCCCTATCTGTCGGCGATGTAGTAAAAGTAAGGATTCTCAGCGTTGACCTAAAGCGCAAACGCATCGGCCTGTCGATGAAGGGGATGTAGACAAACCTACATACACTCCCGACACAAACCGTAGAAGTTGAGCTCTAAGCGTCCTACGGCAAAGCCGGTTTGGGCGTTGACCTGACGCGCGACATCTTCGTAGTCTACACCGATAAAGGCATGGTGATCTTCTACGAAGCCGCAGTGGTTACAGTAGAGGTGAGCGTGCGGCTGCACCTTGGCGTCAAAGTGCGCGACGCCGCCGATGTGCAGGCGCTGTACGAGCCCCGCCTGCTCTAGGGTGTTTAAGGTCGTATAGACGGTGTTAAAACTCACTGCTGGGTATTCCTCCTTGACGTGCTCCCACACTGCCTCTGCCGTGGGATGCGCTGTCGTCGCCATAAGCATGTTATAGATGGCCATGCGTTGCGGCGTCACCTTCAGGCCTTTCTCTCGCAGCGTTTGCACCATACCGCTCATCATAGCCACCTCATTTTTTTAGTAACAGTTACTGTTCAGTCAAGATTATGTCATGTAGAAGCACACATGTCAAGGACAGGTTACGGCTCACAACTCACAACTCACAACTCACAACTCGCAACTCATAACTCACAACTCACAACTCACAGCTTACGGCCCCGAGCGGAGGAGGAAAGAGGAAGGCGGAAAACGGAGAGCCCGCAAAAACAGAGCAAAGAGCGGCGTCCCGGTGGGACCCGCTCTTTTGCCACAAAGAAATGCCTAGAGCTTAGTTCCAAGGATACAAGGTTTCCGTAAAGTCGCGATAGTCGTCGCGGAAGGCGCGTAGTGAAGTCCATATTTTAGCAAAGTTGGCGTTAGTCGCGGCTTGGGTATCGAGAATACCGTCCAACGTGGTGCGGAACTCGTTCATTAACGCCTCGGAGACAGGGATAAATCGTACTCCGGCACCTAGAGCCGTTTGCATGGCCTGCTTTTCCTGCCGTAAAAGCTCCATATACCCTATGGTAGCATGACGGGCTAGGGAAGCGTTGACGATGCCTTGCAGGTCCGGCGGGAGCGCGTTCCATTTGTCCATGTTAATCATGACGTCATCTGAGATGACCGGCGCGCGCGGGCCGACCATGGCATACTTAGCGGCGTCGTGGAAGCCTACTGCTATGTCTTGCACCAATGCGCCAAACTCGGCGGCATCTACTACCTTCTTCATCAGCGCCGGAGGAGTCTCGCCCCCGGGAAGGAAGGAGGCTGCAGCGCCCATGGCGGTAAATGTGTCAAGCGAGAATCCGCCGGCGCGCAGTTTCAGACCACGCAGGTCTGCCGAGGTGCGAATGGGCTTGTGCGCCCACAGGAAAGTCTCCGGCGGCATCGGCACGGCCGGCAACCAGTGAATTTTGTGACGCGCATACGCCTCTTGTACGAGCGCAAGTCCGCCGTGGCTGTGTAGCCACGCGTCAAACTCAGCGGCAGTCAGCCCCGAAGTCTGCCCGCAAGAGAGCGCGAGTACAGGGTCGACCCCGCGCCAGAAAGGCCCCCACATAATTGCGCCGTCTAGCGTACCAGCCGTCACCGCTCCTAGCGTCTCCATGAGCGGCACGGCCGTGTTCACCGGATGCACGGTTATATTTAGGCGCCCACCCGACATTTCCGCGATGTCTTTAGCCCACCGTTGGTAAATGGGGAAGGCAGGGTGAGCAGACGTGCCATGCATCTGGAACGTCCAGTTGAATACTTGCGCCTCGGGCCCTTCGGCGACAGGTGCAATCATCGGCCGCACCGCGTACCCGACAAGGAATGTGACCAAGGCAATAGCAACGTAGACGATTAGTTGGGATTTTTTCAACTGATTCAAACCTCCATTCGTAGAATGAGTAGTGCGTCAAAGAACACTGCTGTTCTTTACTGCCATGAAGGTAGGCCGGGAAACGTCAGCGTTGATAGAGCAAGCTAGGAAGCCAGAGCACCAAGTCTGGGAAAATGATGATGAGTAGTAAGCCCACCGCCTGCAGCGCAATAAACGGCCACACGCCCTTGTACATATGAAACAGCGTGACTTCGGGTGGTGCCGCCTGCTTGAGGTAGAAGATGGAGTAAGCAAAAGGCGGTGTCAAGAGCGACATCTGCAGGTTAACGCACACGAGCAAGGCAAACCAAATCGGGTTAAATCCGAGGCTGGTCGCTATCGGGGTGAAGATGGGGACGGTAATGAGCAGAATACCTACCCAACAGATGAGTTTACCTAGGACAAAGAGGAGGACCATCATTATGGCGAGAACGACCCAGGCATTGCCCCCAGCTACACTCATCATCGCATCGTGCACTACCCGCCCTCCCCCGAGCACGAGGAAGATCGAGGTAAACATACTCGCGCCTACCACTAACCACAAAATGGTGCTTGAGATCTGCAGGGTATGCTGGGCAGCCTTTTTCAACACGTCCAAGCTGACCCGCTTGTTCATGGCCGCTAGCAGCGTCGCGCCAAACGCGCCTGCCGCCGATGCTTCGACCGGCGCGGCAATCCCTAGAAAGATAGTGCCAAGCACTGCGACAATAAGCAGCACGGGCGGCACTAGGGAGGTGAGCAAATCGCCCAGAAAAGGCATCAATCGGATTTTCCCTCTTTCTTCTGGCGGCAGCGGCGGACCTAGCTCCGGCCGCAGGTGACAGCGAATAGCCACATAAGCTACATACAAGGCAGCGAGCAACAAGCCGGGAATAACAGCCGCAGCAAACAGCGACACGACCGAAACGCCTGCCGACAGAGCATAGATGATCAGCATGTTACTTGGCGGGATAAGGATGCCTAGACTGCCGCCTGCGCAAATGATGCCCGCGGCCAAAGGCTTATCGTACTCGGCCTTTAGCATGCTTGGCAGTGCGAGTGCCGCCATCATCACTATCGAGGCCCCGATAATGCCAGTGGTTGCGGCCAAGACTGTAGCCAACAAGATAGCCACAATACCTAAGCCGCCGCGCATAGAGCCTAACAACACGCGCAGATTCATAAAGAGCCGGTCCGCTACACCGGAGGCCTCCATCATACAGCCCATAAACACAAAGAGCGGCAAGGCAATAAGCACGTCGCTGGTCATCGTGCCAAAGATGGCCGAAACCATAATCGGCATGGAGCGCATACCCCAGGTGGCCAATCCAGTGAACAAACCCAAACCCGCTAAGACTGAAGCTACCGGCATGCCGGAGCCGATGCCAGCCAAGAGGAGGACGAACATCACCGCCGTAAGCACTGCAGGATTCACGGCTTATCCACCCCCCGCAGTTTCTGTACGGACTCCAGGATCCCAACTACAGCCTGAGCCCCAAGCAAGAGCATGGCCGCGGGGATGACGGCGCGAAACGGCCAGAGTATGGGCCGCCAGGTGGTCATGCCGGAAAGCTCCTGCAGCGCAAATGAGCGCAGCACCGCCTGCGTCGCGGGCCAGAAGAGAAACCCGGCCACCGCTAGCAGGATGAGGTTGTGAATTAGGTCGATAGTGGCGCGCTGCGCATCGTTTAAGCGAAAGGCGTAAACCAAGTCCTCAGCTGAGATGTGGGCGCGCTTGTTGTAGTAGTGCGCGACTGTGAGCAAAAAAGGTACAGCGAAAAGCCAAACTGACACGTCCCGCACCCACGGCAATGGGCGCAAGAAAAAATACCGCGCAACAATTTCTGCTACCATGACGGCGACTAGCGGGTAGACTAGCCACATCAGGATGGCCTCGAGCCGCTCGTGCAGAAACGTCACAAACTTAGGCGCGCTCCCCCTGTTCTCCAATGCGTCTCCTCCCTTAGTAGATGGCAACTATTTGGTAAGCCCACAACAAATTCGCCACCCTGTACACCGTGCTGACACTTCTCACCTCCATTGTGGTAGAGCACTATTCGCTACCGCCGGTTGGATATCCTGCAAAGAGGCGCAATTTTCCCAAAAAACAAAGTCCTGCAGAGCGTTCCCTGCAGGACTTTGGTGCGTCTAGATTATTCCCACTCGATAGTTCCGGGCGGTTTGGACGTTATGTCGTAGACGACACGGTTTACGCCCTTTACTTCGTTGACAATCCGGCGGGAGATGACGTCTAGCACTTCGTGCGGCATACGGTACCAATCGGCGGTCATGGCGTCGACCGACGACACCGCGCGCACCGCGATAACCTCGGCATATGTACGCTCATCCCCCATTACCCCGACAGTGCGGACGCCTGGGAGCACGGCAAAGCACTGCCATATCTCCTTGTGCAGCCCGGCCCGCACGACCTCCTCGCGCACGATGTGGTCGGCCTCGCGCAACACGGCGAGCTTTGGCCGCGTAATCTCGCCTACAATGCGTACGGCTAGCCCGGGGCCTGGGAACGGATGCCTGTCCACCACGGCGTCGGGCAATCCAAGCTTGCGCCCGATTGCACGCACTTCGTCCTTAAAAAGCTGACGAAGCGGCTCAAGCAGCTCAAACTTCATGTCCTTAGGGAGACCGCCGACATTGTGATGAGTCTTAATCGTCGCTGCGGTCGCGGTACCGCTCTCGATGACGTCGGGATAGAGCGTGCCTTGCACCAGGAACTTAGCCGCACTCACTTCTTTGGCTTGTTCCTCAAAGACGCGAATGAACTCCGTCCCGATAATCTTGCGCTTTTGCTCTGGGTCGGTAATGCCTTCTAGCTTGGCAAGAAAACGGTCGCTCGCGTCGACGTGGATTAATTTCATGCCTAATTGGTCGCGAAACGTCTTTACTACTTGCTCGGCCTCGCCCTTGCGCAACATGCCGTGGTCAACAAAGATAGAGGTGAGCTTCTGGCCTACGGCGCGATGCACAAGCACTGCCGCCACCGCCGAGTCCACACCGCCACTTAAGCCGCACATAACTTGGCTATCCCCAACGAGGCGCTGAATTTCCGCAGTAGCCTCGGACACAAACGACTTCATGCCCCAGTCGCCTGCCGCCCCGGCAATGTCAAAGAGGAAATTCTTTAACATATCCATGCCGTACGCGCCGTGTGTAACCTCGGGATGAAACTGTGTGCCTACCATTTTGAGTGCAGAGCTGTACATGGCTGCGACCGGCGTGTTTGCAGTGTGAGCCGCGTTAACAAACTCGGGCGGCAGTTTAACTACGGAATCGCCGTGGCTCATCCACACCGGGAAACGGTCGGGCAGGCCGGCAAAGATGCCGCTTTGCTCGGTGACAACTACGTCGGCGCGGCCGTACTCCCTCTTATGTAGCGTAGGGGCAACCTCTCCGCCAAGCGCTCGCGCCATTAGCTGCATGCCGTAGCAGATGCCGAGAATGGGGATGCCGAGGTGGAAGATGTCTTCGTCCACTCCGGGCGCATGGTCGGCGTAGACCGAGTTAGGCCCGCCGGAAAAGATAACGGCCAGCGGACGCGCCTCTTTAATGGCCACAGCTCCCGTCTGGTGCGACCAAATCTCAGAATAGACTCCAAGCTCACGGGTGCGCCGGGCGATAAGCTGCGCGTATTGGCCGCCAAAATCGAGAATAATTACGAGCTGGTGCTTGCCCTGCATAGCGCCTTCCCCCTTCCGCTTGGGGAAATTATATCACATGGGCGAGGGGCACGAAAGCAAGACGTTGTCTATCAAGCGCGTTGTCCCTACGCGCGCCGCCACGGCAATTAGGGCGGTAGGCGCGTCCCCCGCGTAGGGCAGAAACGTGAGTGGGTCAACAACCGCGATGTAATCAATGCTAACAAAGTTGCCCGGCCGCATGCACCGCGCCACCGCAGCCTCTAGAGCATCCGCATTGCGCTCCCCCACTTGCCACAGCGCCTTTGCCGCAAACAAGCCAGCGGAAATAAGCCTAGCCGTCGCGCGGTCGGTGGGGGTAAGAAAGACGTTCCGGCTGCTCATGGCTAGGCCGTCTGCCTCGCGCACGGTGGGGCAGACCACCATCTCGACAGGGAAGTTAAGGTCTTGCACCATCTTAGTAATGACCGCGACTTGCTGTGCGTCCTTTTGGCCGAAGTAGGCACGCGTAGGACATATGATGTTAAAGAGCTTGGCTACAACGGTGGCGACACCCTCGAAATGACCGGGCCGAGCCGCCCCCTCAAGACGCTCGGTTGGCCCATGCACAGTTACAGTGGTGCCAAGTGCCGGCCCTGTCGGGTATATTTCGCTGGGGCTAGGTGCGAAAACGCAGTCGAGGCCAAGTGGATTAAGGAGAGCTAAGTCACGTTCTAAGTCGCGTGGGTAACGCGCTAGGTCCTCGTTTGGCCCAAACTGCGTAGGGTTAACAAAGATGCTCGCTATCGTGTGCTTGTTCTCGGCCACAGAGCGCTCTACGAGACTAAGATGCCCGGCATGCAGATACCCCATGGTAGGTACAAGACCAAGGTCGTCCGCCCCATAGGTAGACCGGAGGGAACGCAGTTCAGCTATGGTCGTGACTATTTTCATGCGCCAAATACTCCCCGCGTCACCTCATCGGCATACGCTTGCACCACTCCGCGGATTACGTCAGGCAGCTTAACAAACTGCTTGGCGTGTTTGGGGATGTAGTCGCTTAACCCTAACACATCGCTAATCACTTGGATTTGGCCGTCGCAGTGCGGCCCGGCGCCAATGCCAATCGTCGGCACGGCGACGCTTTGGCTTATCTCTGCCGCAAGGCTGCTTGGCATGCACTCAAGCACCACAGAGAAGACGCCAGCGCTCTCGAGCGCCTTAGCATCGGCGAGCAATCGTTCTGCCGCATCGGCTGATTTGCCTTGGACTTTGTACCCGCCAAGTTGATGCACGTATTGCGGGGTTAGACCGATATGTCCCATGACAGGAATGCCTGACGAGACGATTCTTTCTACCTGAGCTGCGACCGTGACGCCGCCCTCAAGCTTTACGGCCGTAGCGCCTCCTTGCTGCACTAGGCGTATGGCGTTACGCAGAGCGTCCTCAGACGACAAGTGGTATGTGCCAAACGGCATATCGCCGACGATAATGGCGCGCTTCGCCCCACGCGCTACAGCAGCCACATGGTGCAGCATAACCTCCATGGTCACAGGAATAGTGGACTCAAGGCCGAGTACGACCATGCCTAGGCTATCGCCTACTAGGATGATGGGGATGCCACACTCATCGACGAGCTTGGCGGTAGGGTAGTCGTAAGCGGTTAAGGCGGCTATCTTCTGACCTGCCGCCTTCATCTTTTTTAACTCATGGATAGAAATCCTCATTTCTTGCCATCCCCTCCCCGCATTGGTCGGTTATTGCTGTCGACGTGCACCACGCGCGGCACGTGTACCCGCGCCTCTTGCGTCGACATCAGTTGATAACTAATGATAATAATCGTGTCCCCTGGCTGCACAAGCCTTGCTGCCGCACCGTTGACGCAAATCATCCCGGAACCGCGCTCGCCGGTAATGGCGTAGGTTTCAAAGCGTGCACCGTTGTTGACTACTACCACCTGCACCTTCTCGTGCGGCAAGATATCGGCTAAGTCTAACAAGTCGGGGTCTACAGTGATGCTCCCTTCGTAGTTTAGGTTCGAGTCAATTACTGTGGCACGGTGAATTTTGGACTTCATCATTTCGCGCATGTTCATGCTCCTTTATCAGTAGTTGTCGTACTTTCACGTCGGACGCTTGGCTTAAAGTCCCCGCTCCTCGCGCTAGCGGCAGCAGGGCTAAGGTTAGGGCGCGGTAAAGTTCCGCTAGGCCGGCCTCCGCGGGCAATGCTGCGAGGGCCTCTAAGTGCTTGGCCACCGTGGCGACGTCCCCTCGCGCCGCAGGCCCGGTTAGAGCCTGCACAGGGCCTAGGCGAAGTATATTTGCGCAGGCGCTACTCATAAGGGGGGCCATAAAGGCGAGGGCCTCGCGCTCACCGTACCCTATAGTCTGCCACAGACCAAGACTTGCCCCCACTAGCCCCGTGACGAAATTAGAGGCAAAGACGGCCGCCGCGTGGTAGAGCACGCGGTCGCTTTCTCGCACCGTGAAGTACCCACGGCAAATGGACGAAGCGAGCTGCTTGAGCGTCTCTTCCGCCTGTGCCTGGTCTGCGGCTAAGGCGACGTAAGAGTGGGCCAACGTAGCTGCCGCAAAAGCCAGACCGGGCTTGTCCCACGGCACCGCAGGGAAGGTGTTAAGGGGGTGAAACGAAGCGCGACTTGCGCCTGCTTGTGCTGCCTCCCCGAGCACCCCTAACGTCTCGGCGCCGCTTACGTGTACGGCGATCTGTCCTTTACGCCAGGCCACGCAGCCTGCAACCAGAGAGATGGCCCCGTCCGGAGTCGCCACAAAGATAAGGTCGGCGTAGCTTGCCATGTCGCTTGTCTCTACCGCGCGTACCTGGCAGCCGTAGTTCGCAGCCAAAGCCCGCGCAAGCTCTTCGGCACGTTCTCTGCGTCGGCTGGCTATTGCGGCAAGCGGCAGGCCGGCCTGCGCTAAGCACGCGCACAGTGCTGT
Source organism: Selenomonadales bacterium (assembly GCA_018335585.1). Taxonomy (NCBI): domain Bacteria; kingdom Bacillati; phylum Bacillota; class Negativicutes; order Selenomonadales; species Selenomonadales bacterium. Next base: position 28,261 of record JAGXRZ010000040.1, on the reverse strand, counting down.
GCCTAACCGCCCAACGCCAATAACGCCGACGGACGGTATCTCGCTCATGGCGCCTCGCACCCCTTTACCTAAAGTTAATAAAAAAGCCCACGCCAAACGTTGGCATGGGCTTAAGAGCCGCTTCGCAAACGTCTCGGTCATAAATGATCCAAGCGCACGACGAAACTAGTATAGGTCGGTTAGTCTATCCAGTATTATATGCGCTAGGCGTTCTTTTGTCATCAGCGGCAAAGCTTCGCGGCGGCCGCCCCGGTAGAGCAGGGTGGCTTCGTTGGTTTCTGTGCCAAAGCCGCTACCCGCGCGTGTGATGTCGTTAGCTACAATCATGTGCAGTCCTTTGGCTTCTAGTTTGGCCGCGGCGTTAGCCAAGAGGTCTTGGCTTTCGGCGGCAAAGCCTATTTTAGCAAAGTCGCCGGTAAGACTAGCGAGAATGTCCGGGTTCTTTACTAGCTCTAGGCTGAGAGTTTTGGCGGCTTTCTTTATCTTTTGTTCGGCCACCTCGGCCACGCGGTAATCGGCGACGGCGGCGGCCATCACCAAGGCGTCGCAGTCGCGTGTGGCTGCCTGCACTGCCGCAAGCATCTCCAGGGCGGTGCGTACGGGAACGCAGTTGACGCCGTAGGGAGCGCGGAGGCTGGTGGGGCCTGCGATTAGCGTCACAGACGCGCCGCGGTCGCGCGCCGCCTCGGCTAAGGCATAGCCCATTTTGCCGGAGGAGCGGTTAGTAATACAGCGCACAGGATCAATCGGTTCTTCTGTACCTCCCGCTGTAATCACGACTTTTCGTCCCGCTAAGTCCCCGCTTCGCCCAAGCACCATCTTTACGGTATCAAAGATATCCAAAATCTCCGTAAGGCGCCCGCGCCCGACGGTGCCGCAGGCGAGATACCCTTCGCCCGGGCCGACAAAAGTAACGCCGCGCGCCTTTAGCACCGCGATGTTCTCTTGCGTTACCGGATTCTCGTACATGCCGTTATTCATGGCGGGAGCGATAACAAGCGGCGCCCGTGTGGCCAGCGCCGTGCAGCTTAGCATATCGTCCGCTAGGCCGTGCCTAAGCTTGGCAATAATGTTTGCCGTCGCGGGGGCAATGAGGAGCACATTCGCCCGCTCCGCCAAGGCAATATGCTCAACCGACATTTCGTTGTGCAGCGTAAACATTTCGGTAACTACAGGGCGGTGCGTCAGCGCCTGAAACGTAAGCGGCTGCACAAACTCCTGCGCCGCCTTGGTCATTATCACGTCGACAATGTAGCCAGCCTTAACGAGGCGGCTGGTTAAGTCAGCTGCCTTATACACGGCAATACTGCCGGTTACGCCGAGGACGATGTGTTGTTTGCTCATGGGAGGCCTCCTTGTCTCGTGGTAGCACTAGGCACTTGGCACTTAGCACTTAGTGGAGAAAGTAGCGTTCTCTGCTCGCAGTTGGAGCATTACACTACGAAGTGCAAAGTGCAAAGTGCGAAGTGCAAACTGCACCCCTACTACGCATTCATCCCCCAAATTATCCTCAACCCCTCTAGTGTCAGCAAGTCGTCAATGCGGTCAATGCACTGCGTTTCTGCTGCCACCACCCGTGCCAGACCGCCGGTCGCGATAACTTGCGCCTTGTGGCCTAATTCGCGTTGTAGCCGCGCGATCATGCCTTCTACCAGCCCGGCATAGCCAAAGACAAGACCAGACTGCATGCTTTCCACCGTGTTTTTGCCGATGGCGCGCTTAGGACGCTCGAGCTCGACGCGGCTAAGCTTAGAAGCGCGCAAAAAGAGCGCCTCAGCGGAGATGCCGATGCCGGGCGCAATGGCTCCACCTAAGTATTCCCCTTGCGCAGAGACGACATCGAAAGTCGTCGCCGTACCGAAATCTACCACAATCGCCGGGCCGCCGTAGAGGTGATACGCAGCCACCGAGTTAACAATCCTGTCCGCACCTACCTCCCGCGGGTTGTCGGTGCGGATTTTAATCCCTGTGCGGGCACCTTCGCCTACGACTAACGGCGTGCGCTTAAAGAGCTTATGTACCACCTGTTCGAGCGTGCCCTGGATAGGCGGCACGACATTAGTGATTATAACCCCGCTTACTGCGGCGGGGTGATAGGACGCGGCCGCGAGCAAGGCTGAGACAATTGTAAAGTACTCGTCCACCGTGCGTTTAATGTCCGTGGAAATACGCCAGGTGTCTAGCCATTTGCCGTTATCTGCTAACCCCAGGACGATATTTGTGTTCCCAACATCAATCGCAAACAGCATGTCCCACACTACCTCCCATAACTGCCTATCCTTCTAGTCTAAGAGCTCCACTAGCCCAAGTCCCATTCTAAACTTAGCCAACAAGCGTACGCTAGGGTCGTACTGCGGATACCATAACTCTAGCTCTTCGACGAGACATTCGGCCTGTAAAGCATAATCTAGCACCGATGTATAAGCAGCCTTCCACTCCTGCTCACTCCAGGCCCGCCCGTGCGTCGCGGAGACCAGAGTGATGTGCGGCTTCCAATAGTCGTTAGGCTGCACGACAAGTTGCTCGGCTAAGTGGGTAACTAAGTCCGCGCGCAGGCGAAACAGGTTCTCATCCCCTACCACGGCCGCGCCAATCGCCAGATGCGGCGGGCCAAAGCGAAGATACCCATTAGCCTGCACGTAGAAAGCGTCGGTCTTACGCGCGGCTTCGGCAGTCCGCTCTAGGGCTAGCCTGCGCTCGTCCGCATCGGCAAACTGCATGCGTGCTAACGTCAGATGAAGGGGAGGGAGAATCCCGGCATATAGCCTATAACGCTTGTTTAGCATCTCCTGCACTTCTGCCGCAAGGCTCAGGAGACGCCCTGTGGGTCGCGCCACGAGAAATAAGTCCACTCCCACACCTCCTGCCTTGCCTTACTCCACTATATGCGAGGACGGCGTTAAGTGCAAGATAGCCGCCCTTTTCGGGCGGCTATCGCGGGCGCTTGTTTCTTACATGTCCATGCCGCCCATGCCACCCATACCGGGGTTAGGCATAGCGGACTTAGGCTCAGGCTTGTCGGAGACTAGCGTCTCGGTCGTGAGAATCATGGCGGCGATAGACGCGGCGTTCTGCAGAGCGCTGCGGGTAACCTTGGCGGGGTCGACGATACCGACTTCGATCATGTCTACCCAGCGAGTGCGCAGGGCGTCAAAGCCATGGCCCTTAGGCTGCTCTTTGGCCTTACCCACGATTACGGCACCTTCCAGACCGGCGTTATCGGCAATCTGCTTTACCGGATACTCTAGGGCACGACGAACGATGTCTACCCCTGTCTTCATATCGCCTTCGGCCACAATCTTATCAAGTGCGGGGATGGAGGAGAGAAGAGCAATTCCACCGCCGGGAACGATGCCCTCTTCCACGGCAGCGCGCGTCGCCGACAGAGCGTCTTCAATGCGCAGCTTCTTTTCCTTCATTTCGACTTCGGTAGCTGCACCGACGCGGATAACGGCTACGCCGCCGGCGAGCTTAGCAAGGCGCTCTTGTAGCTTCTCGCGGTCAAAGTCGGACGTAGTCTCCTCGATTTGCACCTTAATCTGGCCTACGCGCTTTTGAATCTCGTCGGTTGAGCCGTAGCCTTCGACGATAACGGTTTCCTCTTTGCCGATGCGCACTTGGCGAGCGCGGCCGAGCATAGAGATGTCGGTGTTCTTAAGCTCGAGGCCGAGCTCTTCGGAGATAACTTGGGCCTTAGTAAGTACAGCGATGTCGGCGAGCATAGCCTTGCGGCGGTCGCCAAACCCAGGCGCCTTAACGGCGACGCAGGTGAAGGTACCGCGCAGCTTGTTCACTACGAGGGTAGCGAGGGCTTCGCCTTCTACATCTTCGGCAATAATGAGCAAAGGCTTGCCGCGCTGTACGAGCTTTTCTAGTACAGGCAGAATGTCGTGGATGGCGCTAATCTTGCGGTCGGTTACCAGGATGTAAGGCTCCTCTAACACGGCTTCCATTTTTTCGGCATCGGTTACCATGTAGGGGGAAACATAGCCGCGGTCAAACTCCATGCCTTCGACAACTTCCAGCTCGGTGGTGAAGGTCTTGGATTCTTCGACGGTAATGACGCCGTCTTTGCCGACCTTCTCCATGGCGTCGGCGATGATGGCGCCGATTTCTTCGTCAGAAGCAGCAATCGAGGCGACTTGAGAAATGGCGGCCTTGTCCTTTACGGGCACGGCCATGCTCTTAATCTCAGCAACTACGGCCTCGACAGCCTTCTCGATGCCGCGCTTGATGATCATGGGGTTAGCCCCAGCGGTTACGTTCTTTAGCCCTTCGCGCACAAGTGCCTGTGCCAACAAAGTAGCGGTAGTGGTGCCGTCGCCCGCTACGTCCTGCGTCTTGGTGGCCACCTCTTTAACGAGCTGAGCGCCCATGTTCTCGAAAGACTCTTCGAGCTCGATGTCACGGGCAATGGTTACGCCGTCATTAGTGATAAGCGGCGCGCCAAACTTCTTGTCGAGGACGACATTGCGGCCCTTAGGGCCGAGCGTAACTTTTACTGCATCAGCTAAAGCATCTACACCGCGCTGCAGAGAGCGTCGCGCGTCTTCGCCAAAGATTATCTTCTTTGCCATTATGTTATTCCCCCTTACCTACTTGTTGACGATAGCGAGGACGTCAGATTCTTTAAGAATGAGGTACTCCACGCCGTCGATTTTAACTTCGGTGCCGCCGTACTTAGAGTAAACCACGCGGTCGCCCACCTTTACTTCGAGGGGAATGCGCTTGCCGTCGTCGCCGACTTTGCCAGCCCCTACGGCGAGGACTTCGCCTTCCTGTGGCTTCTCCTTAGCGGTGTCGGGCAGCACAATGCCGCTCTTGGTCTTCTCCTCACGGTCGAGGGCTTTGACTACCACTCTGTCTGCCAATGGTTGTAGCTTCATGCATAGACCTCCCTTGTATTGTCTTACTTATTGTTAGCACTCAGTCTGCCCGAGTGCTAACAATAATATACATGGACCATAGAAGACCCGCAACTGCCCCCTAGCGCCTGGATTAGGGCTAAGGGGCAGCAAATAGGCTTCTGATGAAAATAGCTCTGCTTTGCTGGTTAATACACATCCGTACGAGCCAAAAGGCATTCTTTCTCCGTGCAAAGGGCGTGCAGGGGCACGTCGTGTGGGTCGTGGGCGAGGTGAGGCACGACTTGAAACGCGTACGCTACGCCACAAAGCAGCGCAGAGGCAGGTAGCTGCGGCAGAAAGCGGTCGTAGTAGCCTCCGCCAAAGCCAAGCCGGTAGAAGGCCGTGTCAAAGGCGACGCCGGGCACAAGCACGACGTCTATGGCGTGCGTATGGAGCACAGAACCATCTGTCGGCTCAAGAATGCCAAGCGAACCTGACGCCACATGCTTGCGCCACGGCGAAGGTACAACAAAGGGCTTCATCTCCCTAGTGCGGCGCGATGTAACTTTAGGCAAGACGATGGCAACCCCTCTCGCCTCTAAGACATCTAATAGCTCAGTTAGGTCAACCTCTCCCCGTGTGGTCAAGTAAGCCATAAGCACCTCGGCGCGAGTCACCCACGTCGTGGCAAGGAGCCTCCGCACGATAAGCGCGCTTAACGCCGCTTGATCTGCCGCAGGCAATAAACTTCGGCGCGTTAGCATCTCTTGCCGCAGGGCCAGTTTGTCGGGGACTATGGCAGAAACCTCCTTTTCCACACTATCCACAAGCTTATCCACAGTTACCCACAAAATCCACAGCCCAGCTTGTTAAAGGCAGCACGGCATGGGCGTTTAATTTGTGGTCGGCCGTAGCTCCCTCACGCAAACGGTAGTACGCCGCAGCGCCAATCATCGCGGCGTTGTCTGTGCATAGCTCAAGGTCGGGCAAGAATAACCGCAGATTTTCGGCCCGCGCGGCTTCCGCCATGGCAGAGCGCAGGGCCTTATTCGCAGAGACGCCGCCGGCTAGGCAGAGATTGCGTACGCCCGCCGCCCGCGCCGCTTCTATAGTCTTTTCCACTAGGATGTCGATTACCGCTGCCTGAAAACTAGCCGCGACGGCCGCCGGGGACAGCTCTTCGCCGCGCTGTTGGCTGTTGTGGATATAGTTCATCACCGCCGACTTAAGGCCGGAAAACGAGAAGTCGAGGCTACCCACCTCTAGCCGCGCGCGCGGGAAAGCAATGCTCGGCTCACTCTCCATAGCCAAGCGCTCGAGGTGTGGCCCCCCGGGGTAGGGCAAATTAAGCACGCGCGCAATCTTGTCGAAGGCCTCGCCGGCGGCGTCGTCGCGGGTACTCCCTAAGCGGCTAAAATGTCCGTGCCTGGCCATGTGAATGAGATCGGTATGACCACCGGAAACGACCAAACACACTAACGGGAAGGTCGGAGGTGTGGGTAGAAGAAAGTTAGCGTAAAGATGCCCCTCTAGGTGATGCACGCCAACGAGCGGCAGTCTGCGCCCGTAGGCGAGGCCTTTGGCGTAACACAAGCCGACCAAGAGGGAGCCTACAAGACCCGGGCCCTCGGTTACCGCGATGGCAGTAATGTCGCTAAGCGAGCATTTGGCCACAACCAGCGCGTGGTCTACCACAAAGCTAATGCTACTTAGGTGCTCGCGTGAAGCTATTTCGGGCACTACGCCGCCAAAAGCTTGGTGCACGTCGATTTGCGAGGCGATGACGTTTGCGAGCACCTCGCGGCCGTCTGCCACCACTGCGGCTGACGTTTCGTCGCAACTTGTTTCGATGCTAAGGATAAGTTGGCGCATTGTATTCTCCTCTTGTCGCTTGTCGCTTGTGGGAGCCGCCAGCCAGCTTTGAGCTGTGAGCTGTGAGCTGTGAGCTGTGAGCCGGGGGCAATCATGAATCAGGAATCGCGAATCATGAACTAGGGGCCGGGGATTAGGCGTTAGGCTTTGGGCGTTAGGCGCTAGGGGAACGGGCTTTGAGCTGCGGCCGTAGGGACGTGCCTTTGGCACGTCCGCGGACGTGCGAACGCACGTCCCTACAACGCTGTGGCGAGCGCATGCGCCCTCCCCAGAGCGTCACTCTTGCCTCTTGCCTCTTGTATGCTAGGAGCCAACTGCCCCTCGTCCTCCACTAAGTGCTAAGTGCCAAGTGCGAAGTGCCCGTTCTACCAGCAGCCAGCAGCTAGCAACCCCCTCGTCCTCCACTAAGTGCTAAGTGCCAAGTGCGAAGTGCGAAGTGCGTTCTCTCCCGGCGGCCAGCGGCTGTTTCAGCTCAGCCCTTCTTTCCACATAATTAAGGCGTCTTCCTGCGTGTCGGTGTAATAATTAGGGCGCACACCGGCGGGCACAAAGCCGAGCTTCCGGTATAGTTCACGGGCGACGAGGTTCGATACCCTCACCTCTAGCGTAGCTCGCGTCATACCGCGGTGCGCCGCCTCGCGCATCAGCCAAACACAAACCCCCTCGCCAAACCCTCTGCCGCGAAAACCTGGGGCTACCGCAATGTTGGTAATATGGGCCTCGCCGTGAATCAGCCAACATCCGCCGTAGCACACTATCCGGCCTTCTAACCGCCCCACAAAATACAGGGCCAAGGGGTTAGAAGTCAGTTCCCCTAGAAAAGCGCTGCGCGACCACGGCGTAGAGAAAGCCACTTGCTCTATGCTTAGGACTTCGTCGACATCTTCCACCGTCATCGGGGAATAGAGAACCGTCACTCAGATACCTCCCTGCTTGGGCCTAGCTGAGGAAGAGCGAATGTAGTTTGGCCTTGCTTCCTGCGGGTTCGTAGTCGGGAAGTGACGCGCCAAGAGGGCAAGAGTCCCTGCACGCGAAGTGCGTACTCCAGGAGGCGCAACTAGGCATGGCACGCCGCAACTGACACCCAGGGCGGCATCCCCCGTAACGAGGCATTCCTCTACCCCTAGGGAAAGCAGCCACTCTCCTAGCTCGCTCTTTTTGACGGCAAGGTCCTCGGTAACGCGGGTGAGACAGCGGCTGTCGCTCTTAAAGACCGCAGCATAGTATTCGTCGCGCCGTGCGTCCAGGAGGGGCACAATATGGCCGGCATATAGTTCGCACTGTGCGGCCAGGCCATGGAGCGTGGGAACTAAGACTAGAGGTAATCCCAAACTCTCGGCTAAACCTTTGGCAAAGCTTAGGCCTATGCGCAGGCCCGTAAACGAGCCGGGGCCGTTCCCTATGACAATTGTGCTGAGGGTCTCTCGCTCGACACCGGCCTGCCGCAGCACATAATCTACAGCCGGCAGGAGCCGCGCCGCGTGACTACGCACGCCGCTAAAGGACAGCTCCGCAAGCACAAGGGTGTCTTCCGTTACGGCTACACTCGCCGTGGAAGTGGCAGTCGTAAGGCTTAAAACCGGCAATTTCTCACCCACTCTTCTAGTGCTGCGGTGCGCGGACCACAGACGTGCAGGATTCGCTCACCTTGGCGCGCGGTAATTTCAATCTGCAGGCAGTTCTCGGGTAACAGCGCGCGATACGCCTGTCCCCATTCTATGGCCACGACATGCGCGGGGGTAAAGTACTCCCACACGCCTAGTTGCTCTAGTTCTGCCTCGCTCTCTAGGCGGTAGAAATCGCAGTGTACGAGGGAGAGCGGCGAAGCCTCATGCAGGTGAACGAGCGCAAAGGTGGGGGAAGTGACCGGGGAAGCAATGCCCATTCCTCTCGCTAGTCCTTGTACAAAAGTAGTCTTGCCCACCCCAAGCGACCCGGCGAGCACGATGACTAGTCCCTCTGTCAGTAACCTGCCGAGGGTGGCCCCGTAACTTTGCAGCTCGGCGGCCGAGTGTGACACTAACTCGCCGACAAAATCCCGGCTAGACAAAGTGCGTGTAGGCCGTGGCCAGCCGCTCCCTCTGGCCGTACTTCTGCAGATAAACGCCCTCGCCTGCGGTGACGCGCCCAATTACCTGCACGAGAGGGAAGCGCTCACACGCTAGGGCCGCGAGTTCAGGCGGCAGACAAAAGAGGAGCGCGTACTCCTCGCCACCATATAGCGCGTAGTCGAGTGCCGGCTCACCTAAGGCAAGCGCTACCGTTTCTGCCTCGCGCGCGATGGGGATGGCCGCGCTGTCAAGTTCTATGGCAACACGGCTAGCCGCTGCGATTTCTCGCGCTTCGCTAGCCAAACCGTCACTTATGTCATTAGCACAGCGACAGCCTATTTCGCCCAAGACAAGTGCTAGTTCTGTGGGCACAGCGGGACGAAAGTGCTTAAGCCTCGCTTCTTGTGCGCCGGCTACTTGAGCGTCGACCCGGCCAAGTTCGACCTGCAGTCCGGCGTGGCTTCCGCCAAGCGGCCCGCTGATGCAAACCACGTCGCCCTGCCGTGCACCGCTACGCAGCAACTCGCGCCCCGGCAGCACTTCGCCTAGCAAAGCCACGCTAAGCATAATCTTAGGGCCGCGGCTCGTATCTCCCCCGACCACGTGGCAGCCGTATTGCGAGGCACATTCTTTAATGCCGGCGTAAATATCTTCGAGCCAGGCTACCGGCTCGTCGGAAGGCGTAACCAAAGTAACGACTGCGTAGCGCGCGCGCCCGCCCATCGCCGCAATATCGCTAATGTTGCTGGCCATAAGTTTATAGCCGATATCTTCCCCGTTTGCCGTGCGCAGAAAATGCACATCTTCAACCATGCAGTCGCAGGTAAAGACAACGCGAGAGCCCGGCGTCACTTCAACTACCGCTGCGTCGTCGCCTGCGGCTACTACTACTCCGCCCAAAGCCTTCGCCTCGCCCAGCAGGCGCGCAATCAGACCAAACTCGCCGATGTCACGTACTTTCACTTTCTCACTACCTTCCAGTCGTATAAATTATACAGACTAAGTCGGTAGGGGACAACAGTTGGACGGGGGAGTGCTGGCTGCTGGTAGGACGGGCACTTCGCACTTAGCACTTAGCACTTAGTGGAGGACGGCAGGCAGCGGGGGTGCTCAGTGCTCAGTAGAGCGTTGTCGCTTACAGCGTACAGCTTACTGCTTACAGCGGAAAGCCGAAAGCCACTCCGCGCAGTTCATGATTCATGATTCATGATTGCCCCCGCTCAAAGCTCAACGCTCAAAGCCCATTCGCTACGGCCCCCTGGTGCCCGGCGGCTGGCGCCTGGCGGCTTTCTCACACTCTTGCCTGCTGCCAACCGCCGTGGCGGAAGCGGAGGAAAGCCAGCGTGCCGCGCGTAAACTGGTCAAGCGACATGGCAAACCAAGCACCCATCAAGCCTAGGCCTAAGACCTGCACAAAGAAGTACGCCAGCGTAAGGCGCACGCCCCAGATGCCGATGAGCGTAATAACCATAACGAAGCGGGTGTCACCGGCGCCGCGCAGCGAGCCCATCATCACAAAATTCGAAGCCATCATCGGCTGTACCACGGCGATGATGCGCAAGCACATGACGCCGAGGGCGATGACGGCTGGGTCATCCGTGTACAGGGAGACGAGCGGGCGCGCAAAGATAAGCAGGATAATTCCTGCCGTACTCATAAATAGCATGGCAATAAAACGCGCCTCGAGCCCAAAGCGCTTGGCGAGGTCGGGGCGCTCGGCTCCGAGCCCCTGCCCCACCATGGTGGTGGAGGCCATGGCGAACCCCATACCGGGGGTAAAGGAGAGCCCTTCAATGGTTATGGCAATGAGGTGGGCCGCATAGGCGATAGTGCCAAGCCCGGCCACAGTGCGCGCATACAGCATCATGCCAAGGCGCATGGTGAGCTGCTCGGCGGAAGCCGGTAGCCCGACCCTAAGAATGCGGCGCATAACGGCGACATCCGGCCGCCAATCGTCTAGCCAATGAAAGCGCAATACATATTTCCCTGAAAGGAACGTCAAAAGGACCATAATCAAAGCCGCCAGTCGACTGAAGAGCGTAGCATAGGCCGCACCGGCCACACCTAGAGCCGGAAACCCAAGGTGGCCAAAGATTAGTATGTAATTGCCAACAAGATTTAGGACGTTAGCCGCAATGTTTACGCGCATGGGCGTCTTCATATCGCCGGCGCCGCGCAGCACGCCGTTTAGAATTAGGCTGGTCAACGAAAAGAACAGACTAAGCCCGACGATACGCGTGTACGCGACACCTAGAGGAAAGACATCCGGTTCGGCACCCATAAAAGTGATAATCAGCGGCGCGGCAAACCAAACAAAGACCGTGAGCAAACCCGACAATACGAGTGCCAAAAGCAGCGACTGCTTAGCGGCATGATTGGCGCCCTCTATATCCCTCGCCCCCATCAAGCGCGAGATGAGGGCGGTGTTGCCAACGCTTACGGCAGAGAAAAGCGCTTGCGCCGCAAACATAGGTTGGTTGCTTAATCCCACGGCGGCAATAGCACCAGCACCAAGACTACCTACCATAACCATGTCTACCATATGGATAAGGGACATCAGCACCTGTTCAATAATGGCGGGGAGAGCTAACCTGACGACTTGGCCACGCACCTCTTCTACGGAAGGGTTTGCGCCTAGCTCTTTAATGGGGGTAGGGCGGTGCAAGAAAAATGAGGCAAGAGGCAAGAAGCAAGACCAAAGGAAAGGCCCGTTCTTGCTGCCTGCACCGTGCTTCTTAGTAAGCTCTGTAAGTATAGTAATACCCCCTGAAATTTCGGCTACGATAATATTATGTGCCGCCTCAGGGTATGTCAAGACGGAGCGCCGGGCGAATTCCCCCTAGGTTCCTTGACGGTCACAATAATGACATGACCGCGACTTGTCCCCAGCAGTCCCCAGCCGTGCTCGGCCTGCCGCCAATCGACCCAACCCAAGGGGTCAATGGCCGTCCTGATGTTCTCGCCTTGAATAAGAACATTAAAGTACCTAGCCCCACCACCAAGCACAGAGATAGCAGTCCCTTGGGACACTGTCTCCCAGAAGACAGGCGGAGGGTCAGTGACGCCCGTTCGTTTGTGCAGATTCCAGTCAACTTCACCTGTCAACTCATTAATTCTTGCATGGATGTTGAAGAGATCAATGTAATGGTAGCGGAAGTACAGCGTGCTGTGGTCAATGCGAGTCAACACTCCTTCGTTTCTGAAGGGGCTCCACCACCCGGTTGCGCGCTCGAGAGTCATGTTACCAAACCCAACGTCAGCAGGCGACGGCCTCGGTATTTGTGCAATCACCCGCTTTCGCCCGGAGGCTAGGTCAATGCGAAAGAGGCGACCCCGCCTGTCGACGACAAATGCGGCCTCTTCTTCTACGAGAGGGAACGTAAGCGGTGGTGCCCAAAACCTAAGCCGTTGCACACTAACCACCGGTTGAGCCAAGTGCTGAACGCCGTAGTGGTAGGTAAAGTAGTAGACCGCCACCGCCAAGATCAGCATCTGCAGCCCACCCACCACACGGTATGCTTTTGCCTTGTCTGTCTCCCGTACTTTACGCAACATGTGGGTAAGCACAAAGGGCACGACAAAAATGATCACCGTTGCCGCGAACAGCCGCGAGCTCGTAACGGGAGCTATGCCGTCTTGGCGGGCCAAGAGATTTTCGATTAGGTGCCAAGCGATTGGGACTAGATAGGGTGTTGCCAAGAATACGCCGACGGGAGTCCTCAGGGCAAGTGCCAGACTAACCGGCAGAACTAGCAGCAGGGGGTACGCCACATGGTCTACCAGTCTGAAGAACTCTTCGTTGGCGAACGGCGGTCTAAAGCCGACAAACAACAGGATCCAGGCACAGCTGAGCAACGCGGCCAGCATCGCCGCCCCGGCAATATCTGCATTGGTCATCGATAAGATATAGTTCTTAGCTTTATCACTTAATGACACTGCCTAGCCTCCTTCACGGTCTAGAGCCCAGTTTCTCCTTTATGATGGCGCACCTAACCACTACTCTCAATATTTCTCTAGAACGCAAGCGTACTCCTGCACAAAAGGCCATCCTAGACAGAAGGATGGCAGGGAAAGTTGCCGAGATTAGCGACCGGCTCGAAAAAACAAAAAGAACCGTCCCTTTTGTTTTTCTTTTGTTTTTAGCTCTCCTGCTCAAGTCGTCGTAGTAGCTTTTCTAGGCGGGCGCGGTCAGACAGAATGAAGGCCACTTGTTGCCAGTCGTCCTCGTTCTGCCAGAAGGCAGCGGGCAGAAAGGCGAAAGCGTGGACAAACTGTCCTGCGGCAAAGGACATGGGCTTCATAGCCTCGCCGAAGAAGACGGCGGGCGCTTCCAGACCGTATTTCTGAATGGTTTTCACCGCGGCTTCGATTAGAGCGTCCTGCCTGGCGTCATCCGGCTCGGCCACCGGTACAAACTTAAACACAAAACCCCTCCCACACTTTTCCTTAGTGTGTGCAGGAGGGGCAGGGGAAAATGCAGTGTTACGACTTTGGCAAGCGTGGCCCGAAGTACTGGTAATAGTCAACCTTGATGTCCCCATTATAGAGCTTGCGCTTTTTGCTGGCGGCTCGGCCGAAGCAGCGCTCAAATGCCGGATTGGCTGTCAAAACGTAGTACGACCACGATTCGAGCCTTGAAAAGACAGCGCCCATTTCCTTGTACAGGCGTTCCACCTGCTCACCTTCACCGAGTCGTTCGCCATAGGGAGGATTACAGATGATTTTGCCGTATTTCCTTTTGGAACTAAAACTGCTTACCGGCTGGGCCTGCAGATGGATTTTCCCGCCTACCCCGGCTAAATCGGCATTATGCCGAGCTAAGGCAACGGCCTTTGGGTCGATATCGGTGCCGACTATCTCTAGCGGTGCGTCGGGAGTTAGAGAATCGCCGGCTTCCTGTCTTGCTTGCCCCCATAGCTCCTTGGGCACTTGCGGCCACTCCTCCGCTACAAATCCGCGCTTGTAGCCCGGAGCCATGTTTAGTCCTAGCATAGCCGCTTCAATCGGGATAGTTCCGGAACCGCATAACGGGTCGGCTAGCGGGGTGTCTCTGTACCACTTGGAGAGGTAGATTAGGGCCGCTGCCAGTGTCTCCTTGAGCGGAGCAGCTGTGGCTTGATAGCGGTAGCCGCGCTTGTGTAGCCCTTGGCCGGAAGTATCTATGGTTAGAGTAGCCACATCATTGAGCAAAGCCACCTCAATCGGGTAAAGCGGCCCGTTTTCCTCAAACCATTGCAGCTTGTATGTTAGCTTCAGTCGCTCCACAATGGCCTTCTTGACTATGGCTTGACAATCGGAAACGCTAAACAGCTTTGACTTGATGCTCTTTCCGTCAACCGGGAAACGCGCGTTCCTAGGGAGATACTCCTCCCAGGGGAGGGCTTTCGTTTGCTCAAACAGGCTGTCGAAAGTCTCTGCCCGAAACTCGCCAAGCTTGAGGCGCACTCGGTCAGCAACCCTAAGCCATAAATTAGAACGACAGATGCCAAGCGCATCAGCCCGGTAGGTAACTTTGCCGTTTTCGACGCGAGCATCTGCGTAGCCAAGTCTTCTGACCTCGTCGGCGACGACACTTTCTAACCCAAATGTGGCTGTGGCGATTAGCTCAAGATTGGTGTTCATAAGTCTCCTATGTTACGTTTGATTTAGGGGTTCCTGGGACGGGAAATTAGATTTTGCACCACAGAGTCACGGAGGGCACAGAGATAAGAGAACAAAGGGGACGGTTCTTTTTGTTTCGCAAAACAAGAGGAACCGTCCCTTTTGTTTCTCTCACTTTACCCCTCAATCAGCTCCACGTTGGCACGCGGAATCGTGACTATCTCGCCGCTCGCGAGTTTGGCCGTAAGGATACGCACTTTAGCGCCGGTCTCGATGACGTGTAGCTCCGGCGGCAAAGAGTGCACGGTGGCTAGTTTGCCAAAGTAGGGCTCGCGAATGACGCGAATCGGCGTGCCGGCTTCCATGCCAGCAGTTAAATCGCGCTCGTTCGATTTCTTCATGTTCTCGCTGGTGACGACAATCTCTGGGCGCATAACGCCGGCACGAATCTGTGTCGCTCCGTTTATGGAAGCAACCTTGCCGTTGAGAGATTTCAGAAGGCCAAAGGTCTTGTCAGCCATGTTGATCTGGCCAAACCCTTCAGTAAGAATAACTGTGATGGGAATATCCTCTGCGCCGGTAATGGCGACGCCGATGTCGTGGCCAAGGTATTCGATGAGGTCTTTGTCGATAATCCCGCCCGCTACTAAGCCGGCTGCACCGACTTGCGCTGCCTTCTTTAAGGCGTCAGCCGTGACAAGTGAGCCACCCACAACGATCTTGCCTTTGT
Source organism: Selenomonadales bacterium (assembly GCA_018335585.1). Taxonomy (NCBI): domain Bacteria; kingdom Bacillati; phylum Bacillota; class Negativicutes; order Selenomonadales; species Selenomonadales bacterium. The sequence goes on along the minus strand of JAGXRZ010000040.1, from coordinate 13,160 downwards.
GCTCCGGCTTAATCTTGTCGGCGTTCAAGATGTCGGCGTTCGTCTTGGCTACTACCTCGAGCACGCCTTGCGTCTCGCCGCCCACACCAAAGATTCCCTGAATCAACGCGGCCGGCGTTTCAATTACGACGCCTTCGCGGGGGATAACTTCGCTCACCGTGCCGTGGATATAGGCCGGAATGGATACCGGCACAGCAGGGCGACGCAGCGTAATAACCCCGGTGACGCCGGAGATGTTGTCTACCGTGCCGTCAATGGGAGAATGTACAGGAGTCTTAAGCAGGCCAAAGAAGGAGGTCTTCTCGGCGATGACTTCGCCCTTCTTCACGGCGTCGCCTTTTTTCTTCTTCATGACCTCAAGCACTTCTTCGCCCTCTAGCCCTAACTGATTGGCGATGTTAATTGTCTCGGGGTCGCCGGGAATCTGCGTGCGTGCGACTATGTCGTGCGGCTTTACTACATCGCCCGCCTTAACCAAAACGTCTCCCGGTATTGGCAGGCGGCGGCGCTTGCGGACTACGACGGACTCTGTTACCAGCAAACCGGGGGTGTATGCATTAGCCATTAGCCATTTCCTCCTTAACCGAGATACTTCCCGAGAATATCCATGGGGTAGCAATCAAGTGCTTTGTACCACTCCACGAGCTTGCGAATGCGGTTGGTCTTGTCGCTAGGTAGTCCGAGCGGCCCGCGACCGCGTGCGTCGATGATTATGCCAACTACGCCGCCCTCGACCTTCGCATGCACTTCATGTCCCTTGCCGCGCCCGAGGTCAAATCCGCGCGCCGGTCTCGCGATTACGTCAGCAGTTTCTTCTTCGTCCAGCGGAATCAGGTGCATAGAGCCAAAGGTCGCTTTGCGTTCGGTGACGACGCCTTTAGATGTCGTAACTTTGACGGTAACGCAGTCGTCTCCCTCTTTGGCAGTACCTACAGGGGCAATAGCTGTGCCAAGGCGAATCAGGCAGTCGCGGTCAAATACTTGTTGCGCAGCCTCAGGGTTAACGCTTGAGAGTACGCCTAGCTGCGGCATCATAAAGATAGAGTCGACCGCGAGCTGCGTAAAGCCCTCAGGCACGAAGCTGTCAAGCATCATCAGCGCGCTTTGTACGCGGCGCGGCGCATGCGACAGCACGCCACCCGAGCCTACAATCATGCCAAGCTTCATCAGGTCGACCAAGGAAGCGCCGGTAGCTGTCTGCTCAAAGGCCTCGGAAATATCCCGCTGCGTTTGAATACCGCGGAGACCTACCGCCAAGGACTTATGGTGCTCAAAGGCTAAGCGCAATGCTTCGCGCGCAATGGCCTGCTCGATAACGAGCTCTTGCATCGTCTGAGGAATTGTCGTGGGACGAATCATCTTGTTGCGAATGCGGTTTCTGAGGTCTGCCGCGTCGATATCAAAGGGCACCCAACGCATGATGTTTTCAATGCCTGATTCCAACATGACGTTACAAATGCTGTAACTCATGCCTAAGTTAGCGGAGACCGTGCGGTTAAACGTATCGGCAAAAACCGAAAACACGTCCGTCGTGGCGCCACCGATATCGACGCCGACTACAGACATCTTTTTCTGGCTGGCTACGGTTTCAATCATCTTGCCCACAGCTCCGGGAGTAGGCATAATAGGCACTTCCGTCCAACTCATGAGCTTGTTGTAGCCGGGCGCCTGAGCCATAACGTGCTCCATAAACAGGTTGTGAATTTCCTCGCGCGCCGGGCCGAGGACTTCCCTCTCTAGCACCGGACGCAGGTTATCTACCATGCGCAAGTCGGTCTTCTCCGCGAGCGTGGTCTCGATATGCTTGCGGGCTTCCTTGTTGCCGGCGTAAATAATGGGGAGGTTAAAGCCGATACCTAGACGCGGACGCGGCTCCGCCGCGGAGATGAGCTCAGCTAGCTCTACGACGTGCGTGATTGTGCCCCCGTCAATGCCGCCGGACATCAGAATCATGTCGGGGCGAAGCTGGCGAATGCGTTGGATTTTCTGGTAGGGCAGACGACCGTCGTTAATGGCGATAGCATCCATAACGATGGCACCTGCACCTAGGGCAGCGCGTTCGGCGCTTTCGGCTGTCATCTGTTTAACGACGCCTGCCACCATCATCTGCAACCCGCCGCCGGCGCTACTGGTGGAGAGGTAAATGTCTACCCCCACCTTGCTGTCCCGCTGCGGCGTAATGATGCCGGATTCGTCCTGGAAGGTACGCCCCATCAGCTCTTCGATTTCATGAATGGCATTACGAGCTCCCATGGTGACGTCTTCAAAAGGAGCTTCAACAGTGGTCGGGGCCTCGCCACGACATACTAAGCGGTACACACCGTCCACCAGCTCAATGAGAATTGCCTTGGTGGTGGTGCTACCGCAGTCCGTAGCGAGAATCGACCGTAGTTTTCGGTTCTGCTCCATGATGTTCCCAATCCCCCTTCATTATTAGCAATCTCGCCCATCAAAATTTCACGGGCGGCTACAATGGTACCTCACAACAATTAAGTATTATACCACACGGCCGCGCGTATTGTGCGCTAAGCCAGAAAAAATCACGCTTACCGAAATAAGCGTGTCAATTGTCAATGTTAGGACTTTTTGCGCTTTTGCGCTTCCCGCTCTTCAAGGAGGACCATTAACCGCTCGACGTTTTCTCGGTCGGCCATGACCTGGCTAAACTCCTCGAGCAGCTTCTCGTTCATGATGAGCCCTGCCATGGGAGCAAAAGAAAGCAGGGCCTGGCTGCCTACAAAGGAGAGCGGTTTGCTCATTTGCAGGAAGAAGATTGCGGGGGTGATAAGGTCAAATCGCTCGATTTTCTCGGCTACCTTTAACAACAACTCGTCGCGGCGTTCAGGGGTAAGATCCGCTTCACCTAAGACCATGTCTTAACCTCGCTTTCACCTAGTCTACTCACGCGATAAACTTAGCTATAACCGCAAGTACCGCCTCGGGTTTCTGGTCCCCGAAGTAAAGAAAGTGGCCTAACCTGCTCTGTCTGCCTATGCCGTAGACCAGAAAAACGCCGTCTTTGTGTTTGCGTACACTGGTATATTGCGACCACGCCCGTGATGTCTTGCTAAACAGCGACCTAACTTCAACTCCGGCTGTGGTGAGGCGATAGTGTGACGGAAAAATGTACTGGCTGTACGCTGCGGTGAGTACACCTACAGCCAGCACTACCCATATTATCTCCCGATAAAGGATATATAGTAGCGCAAGAAATAGGAGGCAGCTAAGCCCGAAGACGACGCCTTTCTTGGGTTCCTCGCGAAAGGGCGTCACCGTCCATTTGAGTAGCTCACTTCCTTCTGCAGGAGCTTTCGCCTGCTGCGGGCTCTGCTTGCCCTTACCGCCCTTATTCTTCTCTGACTTTTTCACGTGACTTCCCCCAGTCTAATCGCGGAGTAACTCCAAGACCTTCTTCACAGGTAGCGCCTGTACGACGCGTCCCTGTTGCCCAGAGAGCGTATCTGCCGCAAACAGCGAGTTTACCACCGCTTCTTCAATGCTCTCCACTGCCGCCAAAAACAACCCCGTCATAAGCGGGCTACTTTCGTTAAGCCTAACGCGCGGGACTTCAATTCTTTCTTCAAAGTGCTGCGTTTTAATGGCGGTAGAAAAGGCAAAGACATAGTCTCCGCTCCCATGTGAGGCCACGCTGCCCACGCGGGCTAGGCCAAGCCCGCCGCGCCGTGCTACACGGAGGAGCTGCCGTGCGTCAAGCGGCGCATTAGTGGCCAGCACAATAATAACTGAACCGTCGGGACTAGCGGCATGCGAAGACCGCATGGCAAGCTGTCTGCCTATCGGTCGCCCGAGAATAGTCAGGTGTTCTCTGCGCCCAAAGTTCGTAAGAACCAGGCACCCCAAGGTGTAGTCGCCAACGAGGCGCGAGGAGGTGCCTATACCGCCTTTATAGCCAAAGCAAACCATGCCTTTGCCTGCGCCGACGTCGCCTTCGGGGACCATGCCACTACTAGCGTCAGCTATAGCCTCTGCCACATGCACAGGCTTGACATGTCGCCCACGAATGTCATTTAAGTGCCCGTCGTTGCACTCGCCGACCACGGCGTTCACTGTGCCGGTAGTAGTCCCTATCTCAGGGTTATGCTTTAAGCTATATTCTATGAGCCCTTCGATGGCGGCCGACACACTAAGGGTATTAGTTAGGGCGATTGGAGTCTCCATAACCCCCAGTTCCTCAATTTGCGTGACCCCGGCCGCCTTGCCAAAGCCGTTAACGACATAGACAGCTGCTTCTACTTTTTCGCGAAAAACGTTGCCTGCGTGAGGGATAACTACTGTAACGCCGGTGCGCACGTTGTCGCCTTGCACTACGTTCGCATGCCCCACCGTTACGTCAGGCACATCTGTGATGGCGTTGAGTTCTCCTGTCGGCAGCATCCCGAAGCTTAGGCCGAGCTCCCGTGGGCGTACGCTAGGATATTTGGCCATAATTCTGCGCCGCCAAAACGAAGGCAGTAAATAGAGGGTCGAAATTAGGCGTTGCGTCCCACATACACTCCGGGTGCCATTGCACGCCTAGGGCAAACTTGTGTTCCGTCGACTCGATGGCTTCGACCACGCCGTCGGGTGCAACTGCTGAAACGCAAAACCCTAGAGCCACGCGGCCTACGGCTTGGTGGTGAAAGCTGTTGACGCGCGTAGTCCCCTCTCCCAGGATGCGTGAGAGCAACGTGCCGGCGGCTATGTCAATGGCATGCGTAACGTAACTGCGCGGTGCGGACTGCTGATGCTTAAGTACCCGACGCACCGCGGCGGGAAGGTGCTGAATGACCGAGCCACCGGCCGCAATGTTGAGCATCTGCACGCCGCGGCAGATTCCCAGCACCGGCATATCGCGTCTGAGCGCCATGGCTATGACTGGGAGCTCATAAGCGTCCATACAAGGGTTGACGTTTCCCAAACCTTCCTCCGGTTCCTCCCCAAAGAATACGGGGTCGGCATCGGGCCCGCCTGCCACCAGTAAACCATCTACCAAGTCTAGATGTGCGGCGAGGTCTGCCTCTCCCGTCAGGCAGGGCAATAGAACCGGCAGTCCGCCCGCTTTCTTTATGGCGTTAATGTAGGTGTCGTTTTGGCGATGGCGCTGCTCCTGCCAGTCGTGAAAACAGGTGACCCCAATAGTTGGCTTCCTGGTCATGGCCTCTCCCTCCAATGTAGCGACACATCGGCAAAGAGCGCAGGCGTGCCGCCTGTATGCCAAAACACCACGCGTGCGCCGCCAGCAATTACCCCGCGCTGCACTAGGTCGATTAACCCTGCCGCGGCTTTGGCCGTGTAGACGGGGTCGAGGATGATTCCTTCCCGGCGGGCAAATAGCTCAAGCGCGCTAGCGGAAGCTGCCGTAGGCAGGCCATAGCCGCGACCCACATAGTCGTCGTAGACAGAGATGTCGTCTTCTGTGGTGTGCGCCTTAGACTGCGCGTGGGCGAGAGTGTCGCGGCTAAGCTCGAGAACCTCGCGCTCTAACCTTGCCCGCGGCCGGCTGACACTAATGCCAATGACGCGCGTCGGCAAGCCATAGTGCTTAACTCCCGCAAGTAATCCGGCCTGCGTGCCGGCGGAACCCGAGGCGTGTACGATATAGTCAAAGGGTTTGTCGGGAGTTTGAGCTATTAACTCCTCGATAGCGGTGACATACGCGACCGCTCCTGCGGGGCTTGACCCTCCTAGCGGTACAAGGTACGGCCGCGCGCCATTTGCGATAAGCTCGGCTTTAAGCTCCTGCATTCTCGCCGGGGCGAGACTTGCGTCGTCGCTCCCAAGAAAATGCACTTTGGCACCGAGCAGCTCGTCAAGCAAGACGTTGCCTTGCTTTACCGCTAAAGGGGTCCCGTTCAGGACGAGATGGCAGATGAGCCCCGCTTTGGCAGCTGCGGCGGCGGTCATGCGGCAGTGGTTGCTTTGCGGCGCGCCGGTTGTAATCAATGTATCCGCGCCGACTTCTAGTGCTTCTCCTACAAGATACTCAAGCTTCCGCGCTTTATTGCCTCCAAGGGCGAGACCTGTGTTATCGTCCCGCTTGACAACCAAAGATATCCCAAGCTCTTTGCTTAAGCGGGGTGTTTCCTCAAGCGCAGTTGGCAGCATAGCAAATTTCACGCGTGGTAACCACTTCATCGGCATCCCTCCCCCCGTTAAGTTCTGCTGTCATCACCGATTTCCTTCCACGCACACGAAAAAAGGGCCCTTAAGCAAAGGCTCCTCAATCAAAAAGTTATAAGGCCCAAAGAAATCTCTAGCGCGGCGTTAACTCTGTCCATTACGTCTTTTTCGAGGTGGGCAATCTTGTGGGTGAGGCGCTGCTTGTCGATAGTGCGCACTTGCTCAAGCAAAATAACAGAATTGCGCTCTAACCCTGTCTCGTGCGGCGTAATTTCTACGTGCGTGGGCAAGCGCGCCTTTTCAATCTGTGAAGTTATGGCTGCGACAATAACAGTGGGGCTGTATTTGTTACCTACGTCATTCTGTACAACCAGTACCGGGCGAACTCCACCTTGCTCTGAGCCCACCACAGGGCTTAGGTCCGCGTAGTAAATGTCGCCGCGCCTGATATTCAACCTAGCTCACTCCACCCGCTACTCTCGTTCTTTCTAAGGCTTCGTTTTCTAAGGCCAGATTCTCGCGCGCGAGGGCTAGATTTATCTCCGCCATGTCCATATACCCGTTTTTCAGAGTTTCGTAGAGGTGCCGTTTTTGCTTAGCCTGCAGGTAAGCGCGCATCGCCTCCTGTACAAGCTGGCTGCGATTACCACTGGTTTCACGCACCAACACGTCTAGCTCTGCCAACAGATGTTCGGGCAGAGTAACCATAATGCGTTTTGTGACTGCCACTGCGCCACACCCTCTCCGATTCGGACATGCCCGCCGTACTTAATTATATCTACCCCAAGATAAGTGTGTCAACAAACGGGAAGTTAATGCATGCGACCGAGCAAAGTGCGTACGCCGGAAACTTGGTTGTGGCGCCAGAATACCCTAGCTACGCGTCGGCTAATCCCGCAGGTAACCTCGTAATTAATAGTGCCCATCCAAGCGGCCACTTCATCGACCGAAATCTCGTCCTGCCCGGAACTGCCCAATAGGGTTATCTCATCCCCGGTTTTCGCCGCTACACCCGTGACGTCAAACATGCACTGGTCCATACACACGCGCCCAACTAAGGGCACGCGCTGCCCTGCCACGAGCGCCTGGCCTAAGTTGCTGAGTCGGCGCGAGTATCCGTCGGCGTAGCCAATGGGCACAGTGGCTATCTGACGCTGCCCTGCGGCGCGGTAAGTCCAACCATACCCGATTGGGGTCTTGTCCTCTACCCACTTGACATAGGAGAGCTGTGAACGCACAGACATAGCGGGATGGAGCTTAACCAAAGACTTCATGTGGGGCGCGGGATACATGCCGTATAGACCAAGCCCGAGCCTTACCATGTCGAGGTGGCTCTCTGGTAGCGCTAGGATGGCAGCCGTATTGGCGATATGCTTAGTTAGCCTATACCCTTTTGCCTCAAGGCGCATGCAGCACTCCTGGAAAACAGCAGTTTGGCTGCGGGCGGAAGCGAGGTCGGAGGCATCGGCACAGGCTAGGTGCGAGAAGATGCCCTCCACTTCAAGATGCGGCAAACTCATGGCTAGCTCCGTGAATCCTACCGCGTCCTGCGGGCGCACTCCTAAGCGGCCCATACCGGTATCTACCTTTACGTGTATCTTGACCTTGCGCGAGAGCCGCGTCGCCGCGCTAGAAAGCGCCTGCACTGCCTCGCGGTCAAACACTGTAGCCGTAAGGCCAAGTTTTACTGCTTGTTCGGCACATTCGGGCCCCACATACCCTAAAATGTGAATCGGCGCGGCAATCCCCGCCCGCCTAAGTTCTATAGCCTCGTCCAACACAGCCACACCTAAGCGCGTCGCCCCTGCAGACAAAGCCAAAGAAGCTACTTCAATCGCACCGTGCCCGTAGGCGTCGGCCTTAACCACGGCCATTAGTTCGGTGCGGGCGGGGAGGAGTCCCCGTATAGCCTGCACATTGAGTGCGATGTTGTCGAGTGCGATATCGGCGACTGTCGAACGTAGAGGTGCCATATGCCTAATCACTTCTCCTATAAGGATTCTCGCTGCCACTAGAACGCGACGGCACAAGCTACAGCCATACCACCGGCGTGCGATATAGACACTAGTACCTGCGTAATGCCGCGAGTCTCTGCGACCTGCCCTGCTCGTCCCATTAGAGTAACCCGCGGGGCACCGTGGAGGTCGTAGCCGATGTAGATATCGCGTGGGCCAAACTCGCTAAAACCTGTCCCTAGTGCTTTACTTACAGCCTCTTTAGCCGCCCACAGCCCAGCGAGAGACTCCGGGGAGCTAGGTGCCTCCAGCGGAGCTAGCACTTTGCAGCGAAACCTCTCGGGGTAGGTGCGGTCGAGCAGAGCGATGCGCTCCACAGGTGTAATGTCAATGCCTATACCGCGCATGCAGTATCCCCCCGTGTTGTTTTCACGCTAATTCTATCTTACTGCGGGCGTTCGGTCTACATTAAGTGACACGGGAGGGCTATTGGCTCTTAGCTACTGGCTCCTGGTAGAGGGCGTGCCCAGTGCCTAGTGCCCAGTGCTCAGCAGGTGGTGTCGCAGTAGGTACGGTTCCCCTTTAACCTTTAACCTTTTACCTTTCCACCCCTTACCGCTCACAGCTCAAAGCTCACCCCACCGCCTCATCAAGTTTGAGCTTTCAATAAAATGTGCTACACTTATTTACGTGGAGGTGTGCGGCGTGGAAAGCCAAAACGTAACGTTATCACTACCTAAAGACATCCTGCAAAAGGCGAAACACATTGCCGTCAATAGGCAAGTTTCGCTGTCCCGCCTATTGGCGGAGTCTTTAGCGGAGATTGTCCGGAAGGATGAGGCCTACAGTACCGCCAAAAGCCGACAGCTAGCTGTGATGAGTAGTGGGCTTGACCTCGGCCTAGGGTTTGGAATCGCGAAAAACGTGCCTTGGAAGAGAGACGACCTCCATGCCAGATAGAGCAATGAACTTGAAGGCATTACATCTTGCCTGCCACCAGGTTAGCGCCATACAAGAAGCGAGCAGAGCATTGCACGCTCGGTTCCCTGTGCAAGAGGTGCGCTTGTTCGGCTCCTTTGCGAGAGGACAGGGGTCCGCAGACTCTGATCTAGACTTATTCGTGTTAACTTCAAGACCAATGTCTTACCGGGAAAAAGGAGCTATGTCAGATATTGTTTTCGAGATCAACCTTCAGCACGGAGTTGTCATCCACCTACTGATAGTCTCAACGAGTGAATGGCTGTCACCGATATGGTCGCAGTTGCCGGTGTATCAGGATATCCGTCAGGAAGGAGCGGTTATCTAGCCATGCGGGCCGAACGCTTAGTATTAGCAGGCTACTGGATGGACAAAGCCCATGAGAGCGTACGGGCAGCCCGAGTGCTGTTGGGTGCAAACATCGTTAGCGCAAGCATGAGCCGATTATACTACGCTGTGTTCTATGCAGTCAGCGCACTATTTATAGCTAGGGGAGTAAAATATAGCAAGCACAGTGCCATTCAGGCGGCCTTTCACAGGGATTTGGTCAGGCCAGGAACTGTCCCGAAAGACATGGGGGCTTTATATGATCGCATGTCTAATGCCCGTCAGGAAGGCGACTATAAAGCTTTCACTAACTTCGGCCTTGACGATGTGACCGCTGAACTTGTCGAGGTGGAAAGGTTTGTTCAGCTATTTCATGCGCTGTTGAGAGAGGAAGAAGGTCGCTTTGAGGAGTGAACCTGGGCCCGTGGAGAAGTAGTCAACCCATTCAAGTAAGGCAGAGGGACGGAGGAGTGTCGCACTCCTCCGTCCCTCTTCCTCACTCTCTCCCCTCCGTCCCTTACTCCACCGTCACGCTCTTAGCCAAGTTTCGCGGTTTATCTACGTCGGCGCCGCGTGCTACGGCGGCGTAGTAGGCGATTAGCTGCAGCGGGATAACTGCCAAGATGGGGGCTAACTGTGGGTCAATGGGCGGGATACGGATTTCGTGATGTGCGATAGCGGCGGTCTGGGCTTTATCGCAGTTGGTGACGGCTAGGGTGAGAGCTCCCCGCGCGCGCACTACTTCCACGTTGCTGACCATTTTTTCGGCAATCTCCGGTTGCGTAAAGAGACAAATGACCGGCGTCTGCTCGGTAATAAGCGCAAGGGTGCCGTGCTTAAGTTCGCCTGCGGCATAGGCCTCGGCATGGATGTAGGAGATTTCTTTTAACTTAAGCGCTCCCTCTAGGGCTACCGCGTAATCGAGCCCCCGGCCGATAAAGAACACGTGTTCACTTTGCGCTACCCGCTCGGCTAAGACTTTGATTGCTTCTGCTTGGGCGAGAATTTCGCTCACAAACTGGGGAATGGACTTTATGCCGTGCAGCAGTTCATTCGCTCTCGCTTGCGTCAGTGTCCCACGCGCCAAGCCAAGCTCAATCGCAATTAACGTAAGCGCGGCGAGCTGCGTCGTGTAGGCCTTAGTGGACGCTACGGCAATCTCTGGGCCGGCCAAGGTGTGCAGCACATGCTCCCCTTCCCGTGCCACCGAACTCCCGACCACGTTAGTGATGGCCACGACGCGGCAGCCCTGTCGCTTCGCCTCACGCAAAGCGGCGAGAGTGTCAGCCGTTTCGCCGGACTGGCTCACAATGATGACTAAATCCTCCTGCCCAAGCACCGGCCGACGGTAGCGAAACTCCGAAGCTACGTCGACTTCCACATGAATCCGCGCTAACTTCTCAATCAGCGCTTTGCCCACTAAACCGGCATGGTAAGCCGTGCCGCAGGCCACGATGGCGATGCGTCCGATGCACTCCACGACTTCCGGCGTAAGACCGATTTCCTCGGCCAAGTTAGTGCCCCCGTCGCGCACGCGCCCCGCTAACGTATCCCTAAGCGCCTTAGGCTGCTCGTGAACTTCTTTTAGCATAAAGTGAGGGAACCCCGCCTTCTCGGCGGCTACTTCATCCCACTCTACATACATAACTTCTTTTTGTACTTCCTGCCCCTCACGGTAGAAGGACACACCTTCGGCCTTAAGTACGGCGAGGTCGCCATCGTCGAGCACCACCGTGTGCCGTGTATACGGCAAAAGCGCAGGGATGTCCGAAGCTAGGAAGTTTTCGCCTTGCCCAAGTCCAATGATTAGGGGGCTGTCTTGCCGATAGGCAACTACCATGCTGGGGTCATCCGACGAGACTACGGCTATGGCGAAGGCCCCTCTTAACTTAGCGACTGTAGCCTCTACTGCCGCCGGCAAATTTCCTTCGTAGAGCTCTTCTAAGAGATGCGGTATAACCTCGGTGTCTGTATCGGAAAGAAACTTGTGCCCGCGGGCGGTAAGTTCGCGGCGCAGCTCGCCATAGTTCTCGATAATGCCGTTGTGCACTACCGCAAAGCTCCCGTCACAGCCCATATGGGGGTGGGCGTTAACATCGGTGGGGGCGCCGTGGGTGGCCCAACGCGTGTGCCCTATACCTAGATGGGCCGATGTGCGCGGGTTATGTCGCAGGCGCTCGGCTAGCACATTTAGGCGACCGGCGTTCTTGGCCAAGAGCAGTCCCCCGTTGTCAAACAACACAATCCCGGCTGAGTCATATCCCCGGTATTCCAAGCGTCCAAGGCCGTCCATAATGACACCCATCGCTCTTGGGCTACCGATATAGCCGACTATACCACACATTAAGTGAGTGTCCTCCTCTGTTCAATTAAGGGCTGCCCAAAGCATTGTTCCGCCAATCACTTGGCGGTTTTCGCTCGGGGCTTGAGCCGCCCTAGGCCCGGGGGCATCCGCCGAATCCTCGATAAACCCCCACCTCGTCAGCTAGCCTTTTGGGCTAGCTCAGGCGCTTACGCTTCGTATGGTGGCCGCAACTGCTTCTGCCGTTGAGCTAGCCATGTCTTCATCCGGAGCCTCCACCATTACCCTGACACATGCTTCCGTGCCGGATGGGCGCACTAAGATGCGTCCCATTTCGCCCAGGCTGGTTTCGGCCCTTACTATCGCCTCCTTTACCGCGATGTGGTGCATGGCGGCATGCTTGTTGGGAACCGCGATGTTTAAGAGCACCTGTGGATAGCGCCTAAGCTCGTCAAGCCAAGCGTCTAAGGGCCTGCCCTGTTCCACTATAGCCTTAAGCAGCATGAGAGCTGTGAGCAGGCCATCCCCGGTGGTGCTTGAGCCTAGGAATATGCAGTGCCCAGACTGCTCCCCGCCAAGTACCGCGCCACTGCTCTGCATTTCGGCCAAAACATAGCGGTCTCCCACCGGTGCGCGCCGCACCGTTATATCTTTACGCCTTAATACGGCGTCAAGACCTAAATTACTCATTACCGTCCCCACTACCGTCGCGTGCGGCAACATACCCTGTGCATGCAGGAAAGATGCGCATATGTGGAGGATGTTGTCCCCATCGGCGAGTCGCCCGCGTGAGTCGCAGGCGATAAGCCTGTCGGCATCGCCGTCAAAGGCCAGACCTAGATGCGCCGCCTCGGCCCTAACCGTCTCTTGCATACGCTCGGGGTGGGTCGAGCCTGCGCGTACGTTAATGTTTAGTCCATCGGGAGACACGTTTAGTGGAATAACGCTAGCCCCAAGCGCCGCAAAAAGCGCCGGAGCCAAAGCAAAAGCCGCGCCGTTAGCCGCGTCCACGACAATGCGCAACCCCGCCAAGTTTACGGGGGCCACGCTCTTAAGATAGGCGAGATAGTCTTTTGTAAGTGTTGCGTCTTGTCGCAGGAGACCTACGCGGTCGCCGGCGACGGCGCGTGCGCCGCCATTTCGCACCAGTGCTTCAATCTTGTCTTCTGCTTCATCCGCGAGCTTGTAGCCGTCCCGCGAGAAGAACTTAATGCCGTTGTCAATCGCGGGATTGTGCGAAGCGGAAATAACCGCACCTATACCTGCGCCATGGCGACGGGTAAGGTAAGCGAGCGCGGGGGTGGGCACCACGCCTAGGTCGACAACCTCGGCACCGGCAGACATGCAGCCCGCTGCTAAAGCAGACACAAGCAGGTCGCCTGAGCGGCGCGTGTCTCTGCCCACAAAGACTACCGGGCTGTGTGAGTTCACAAGGGTAGTTACTGCGGCCCGCCCGAGCGCGAGCGCTAGCTCCGGGG